>BBFS01000020.1 GCA_001313365.1 Paenarthrobacter nitroguajacolicus JCM 14115 | reverse complement strand
CGCATGTTTCCCGGGCATAGCGCAACGGCGGCGCCGCCCCCCCAAAAAGGGGAGGCGCCGCCGTCGAACTTTACTTGTTTCCCGAACCCTGCCTAGTTCTTTGTGCCGCCTAGGAAGCGGGGGTGGTGAGCTCTTCCTCGGCCACGCGGGTACCGGCAACGCGATCCGTCCAGGCCTTCATGACTGCCGGATCCGTGGGCTTGCTGGCAAGCGAGACCACTACGTACACCAAAGCCGAGGCGATCAAACCGAAGTAGATGGGCTCGTTGGCGTAGATGCCATCGAGGGGGGGAACTTCGGCGTTGATCTCAAGGATGATCATGGTTCCGAGGGTTACCACTGAACCCGCCGCCATGGACCATGCTGCGGCGATGCCCGTTCCACGCTTCCACACCAAGCCGCCAATGATGGCCACGAGGAGGCCGCCAACCAGGATGTCGTAGGCAATGGTCAGTGCGGCCACCACATCCTTGGTGGAGATGGCGATGATGATTGCAACGATCCCCAGGCCGAGTACCCAGTAACGGTTGGCCTTGACGTCGTGCTCAGGGTTATCGGAGTCGGAGGTGTCCACCTTCTTGCCAAACCAGCTGGCAACGAAAGGCATAACGTCTGCGCGGGCAACGGTTGCAGCAGCAATCAGTGCGCCTGACGCCGTGGACATCATGGCCGCCACAGCTGCAGCAAGAACCAAGCCGCCGATGCCGATGGGCAGGAGCCGGGTAGCGACCTCTGCGTAGACGTCGTCCTTGGCAGCGATTTCGATGCCGGAGAGGGCAACGCTGGCGGCCATGCCGATCAGGCACCTGCGAAGCCGTAGAGGATGCAGTAGACGCCGGCGGTAGCGCCGCCCCCCCAGCGGGCAACTGTGGGGGTTCTTGGCCGTGAACACGCGCTGCCAGATGTCCTGGCCGATCAGGAGGCCCAGTGTGTACACGACGAAGTAGGTGATGATCGTCTGGAGGCCGATGCCGCCGATGTCGAAGAAGCTCTCATCGACGCGGGCTCGGATGCCATCGAGGCCACCTGCGGCGTTCAGGGCGAAGGGGGGGAGCATGAGGAAGAAGATTCCCACGGTCTTGATGACGAACTGGACCTGGTCGGCCAAGGTGATGGACCACATGCCGCCAATGGTGGAGTAGACCAGCACGATTGCGCCGCCGATGGCGATGGCGAGCCAACGCTCCCAGCCGAAGAGGACCACGAAGATGGTGGCGTAAGCACCGGTGGACGTGGCACACAGCATCAGCGTGTAGGCCAACATGACGATGCCCGAGGTCTGGGTTGCCGTGCTGCCATAGCGGAGGGTCAGCATCTGCGAGACCGTGTAGATCTTGAGCTTTTGGATGGTTCCGGCGAAGAGCAGGCTGAGCAGCAGCACGCCTGAACCAATAGCCACAACCAGCCACATGCCGGAGATGCCGAACTTGTAACCGAGGCCGACGCCGCCCACGGTGGATGCGCCACCGAGGACCACTGCGGCCATGGTGCCGGTGTAAAGGAAGGGTCCCAGGCGGCGGCCGGCCACCAGGAAGTCGCTGTTGTTCTTGGTGCGGGACTTGCCCCCCCACCAGCCGAATGCCAGCATGGCGAGCAGGTACACCACCACGATTGCGATGTTTATAGCCGAAGATTCCATGAACGGTCCTTGGAGCTGATGCACGGAGGTTGGGGGTTTTCGACGATACTCCTGCGAAGCGTCGAAGTCTCTGTGCTGACGATTGGAGATTTGGGGGGGATGTGTTGTGTGCCTCACAGACAACACTTGTTGCCTATGAGGATATGTTGTGATGGGAGTAACAGTCAAGATCCTTAGGTCATGCTTTCGCGTATTCTGGCGCTCTTGTCCTGTCTCCCGGCTACTATTGCTCCAATGACAGGGCCACATGACAGGCCTGAAAGGTTCGTGAATGAAGGCTCTACCCGTTGAACCGAGCAATGTTCCCGTTGCCATCGGTTCCAGAATCCGCGCAGCCCGGCAAGCGCAGCGGCTCACCATCGAGCAAGTGGCGGATGCTACCGGCCTGACCAAAGGCTTCCTCAGCCGTGTGGAGCGGGACCTGACATCGCCGTCGGTCGCCTCGCTGGTCACTCTCTGCCAAGTGCTGTCCGTATCCGTGGGGGGGACCTGTTCGCAGCTCCGGAGACACACCTGACCAAGCGCGACGACGGCCCCCCCCGCATCTCCCTGGGTGGCCAGGGCATCGTGGAGCGTTTGTTGACCGCCCGCTCCGAACGTCGGCTCCAGATCCTGCAGGCAACCATCGAGCCGCGTGGCCGCGGTGAAAACGAGCTCTATGCCGTGGACTGCGACGTGGACGTCCTGCATGTGGTCAAGGGCCGGATCAAGCTCATCCTGACCAATGAGGAGTACGACCTCGAAGAGGGGGGGACACGCTCTCCTTCCCGGGCCGCGAACCCCACACCTGGATCAACCCCACGGACGAGACCGTGGAGGTGTTGTGGGTGCTGGTGCCGGCAGCGAGCCGCTAGGCCCACCCCTCACGAGGTGACAGATAATGCCCATGTTTGCAGCAAACATGGGCATTATCTGTAGTATCGGCGCGCGGATCCGGGCGGTTAGCCCACGTGCACCCACGGCCGGCGGGTGATGTCCGGCTCGGCTTCCCTCAGCACTTCGCGGGTTACCGGCGCAATCTCTCCTTCGCCAAAGAACAGGAACTTGCTGAGGTTGGAAATCGGGTTGCCCTCGGTCCAGCGGAAGTAGATGTGCGGCATGAATCCGGTGACGTCCCGGATGTGGAGGAGTACTGCGGCCACGGTGTTGGGCACGTTGTTGCTGTGCACTTCCAGGATTTTGAACCCGTGCCGGAGCTTGCCCACAACTTGGAGTTCCTGCTCGAAGTCCGAGCTGTCGTCCACGATGACTTCGATGAAGACGGCGTCGCAGTCAACGGCAGGTGGCTTGCCTGCTGGGCGTGCTGAAGCTTCTCCCTATAACGGCTTGCACTGAGGTGCTTGGCTCGTGGGCAATGATGCGAACGGGGGGGCCTTCGGAAGCGTTGGCCGTGAATTCGAGGGCTTTCTCGTCCATCTTGATGTGCGTGGCCCGGAGCTCGAAGGCGCGCCGCATGCGGGAGGTAAAACTGACAACCATGATGCCCAGGATGAAGAGGGCCGCAATCTTCAGGCCGTCGGGGGCGCTCGATCGAGTTGACCACGGTGGTGTAGACGAAAACGAGCGAGATCAGTCCAAATCCAATGACCTGCGCCCGCTGCTTCTTTCGCCGCGCGGACAGGGTCACGGCTATTGAAGCCGAGGTAATCAGGACCAGCACGCCCGTGGCGTATGCGCCACCCTGGGCGTTGACGTCCGCCTGGAAAATGACGGTGACGATGAAGGCGATGACCGTAAACACCAGAACCAGTGGACGGAGAGCCCGGGCCCACGCAGGTGCCATGCCGTAGCGGGGCAGGTAGCGGGGGGGGACAAGGTTCAAGAGCCCGGCCATGGCTGACGCGCCGGCGAACCACAGGATGGCAATGGTGCTGACGTCATAGACAGTTCCGAAGCCGTCCCCAAGGAACTTGTGAGCGAGGTAGGCCAGCGCGCGGCCCTCGGCCTTGCCGCCGTCTTGGAATTCTGCGGCGGGGGGGATCAGCATGACGGTGGTGAAGCTGGAGGTGATGAGGAACGAGCTCATGATGATGGCGGCGGTGGTGAGGAGCTTGTGGGCGCCTTGATCCGGCCTGCCGGGTTGGCTTCGGTGTCTGTGGCGTGGCCCTTGATCTGGGGCATGACGGCAACACCGGTTTCGAATCCGGAGAGTCCCAGTGCCAGGCGCGGGAACACCAGCAGTGCCAGGCGATCATCATGATGGGGTCGCCGTGGGAGGTGGTGAGTGCGGTCCACCAGTCGGTTATGACGCCTGATTCCGTGAAGAGGTGGGTCATGGATACGGCGATCACCACGAGGTTGAGTGCAAGGAACGCCGCCACCAGCACTACTGCCACGTTGATGGCTTCCTTGAATCCGCGCAGGAAGACGACGCCCAGGCCGGCGATCAAAGCCAGCGTGATGACCACTTGTTGGCCTTCGAGGAAGTGCGGCGCGAAGGGGTTCTCGATGAGGTGGGCTGTGGCGTCGGCGGCGGAGAGCGTGATGGTGATCATGAAGTCGGTTGCGGCGAAGCAAGGAGGGCAAGGACGAAGAGCTTGCCTCCCCATCGTGGAAGCAGGCGTTCAAGCATGGCGATGGACCCTTCGCCGCGCGGGCTTTCCTTGGCCACGCGCCGGTAGACGGGTAGCGCGCCGGCCAGGGTTGCCAGGACCAGAAGTAGCGTGGCCAGCGGGGGGGAGAGCAACCCGGCGGCAAGGGCGGCGATGGCCGGCTGGTAGCCGAGGGTGGAGAAGTAGTCGAGTCCGGTGAGGCACATGACCTTCCACCAGGCTTGCGGCTTATGCGAGTCCGCAGGCCGGCCGTGAGGTCCCTGCCGTTTCCCTGAGGTGTCCGGCATTCCTTCCAGCAGCCAGGATTTGAGCTTGAAGGAATTTTTGGGCTTATCGGCCGGGTCGGCCGGGGGGGGCCTCGTCAGGGTGGTCACGGTGTCCTTTCGTGCAGCCGGATGCTGCGTCCGCTAGGAGCGTATGGCCGTATTCGACGCCGGGACCCCGGTTTTTATGGAATCTTAACGCCCGCTGTGACCGGCATCTCATGCTGAACGCAGCCGAATCTCTTGTAAACATGTGATGCATATAAGGCAACTTCGAGTGTATGATGGGAGTCACAGCAACTGATCCAACTCGAAGGAGAGGCATATTTTGGAAGAGCTTCGCATTACGGCCAACGGGAACCTTGGACCCATCGATTCATCCCGCATTCCGCGTTACGCCGGTGCCGCCACCTATGCCCGCCTGCCCCCCCGACTGGACCAGGTCTCCAAGCTGACGTCACAGTAGTGGGCGTTCCCTTCGACTCCGGTGTCTCCTACCGCCCCCCCGGGGCGCGCTTCGGCGCCAACCATGTACGCGAAGCCAGCCGACTGCTGCGCCCGTACAACCCTGCCTGGGACGTCAGCCCCCCCTTCGAGAACATCCAGGTTGCCGATGCCGGCGACATGGCCGTGAACCCGTTCAACATCAACGAGGCAATCGAGGCTGTCCAACAGAACGCCCTGGACCTCACGGCCAACGGCAGCAAACTGGTAACCCTCGGTGGCGACCACACCATTGCACTCCCGCTCTTGCGGGCAGCAGCGGAGCGGGCAGGCGAGCCCATTGCGATGCTCCACTTCGACGCCCACCTGGACACCTGGGACACGTACTTCGGTGCCGAGTACACTCACGGCACCCCGTTCCGCCGCGCGGTGGAAGAGGGCATCCTGGACACCGAAGCCATCAGCCACGTGGGTACCCGCGGCCCCCCCTGTATGGCAAGAAAGACCTCGACGACGACCACCGCTTCGGCTTCGGAATCGTCACCTCCGCTGACGTCTACTACCAGGCGTCCTGGAAACCGTAGCCAAGATCCGTGACCGCATCGGCAACCGCCCGCTGTACATCTCCGTGGACATCGACGTTTTGGACCCCCCCGCACACGCACCCGGCACCGGCACCCCCCCGAAGCCGGCGGCATCACCAGCCGCGAACTTCTCGAAATCATCCGTGGCTTCCGCGGCATGAACCTCGTTGGAGCGGACATCGTTGAAGTTGCTCCTGCCTACGACCACGCCGAGATCACCGGTGTTGCAGGCAGCCACGTAGCGTACGAGCTCGTGACCCTCATGGCGGACAACGCCGTGGAAGGCGACCGCCAAGGTGCCCCCCCGAACGGTTACGCGCAGCAGGCGCTCGGCGCTCGCATGGCCGAACTCGCACAGGCAACCGCAACGGCCGGGGACCAGCGATGATTGATTTCGATCCCGGCACAGCCGCCCCCCCACCAAGGGCACCAACCAGCGCAACGGCGGGGGACCTCGTCGTCGAGACCCTTGAAGCGCTGGGCGCTAAGACCGTCTTCGGTATCCCCCCCGGCCAGCACGCGTTGGGTCTCTTTGACGCCATGGGCCGCGGCAACCTGCACTTCGTCTCCTCCCGTGTGGAGAACAACTCGGCGTTTGCAGCGACGGTTACTCCCGAGCCACCGGCGAGTAGGTGTGCTGTTCCTGTCCACCGGTCCTGGGGGGGCGCTCACCTCCCTGGCTGGCCTTCAGGAGGCCTACGCCACGGGTGTTCCCATGGTGGTTGTCGCCAGCCAGATCCCCCCTCGACGGCCTGGGTGCACGCCGCAAAGGCATGCTGCACCAGCTCGATGACCAGAAGGCCTCGGCCGCGAACGTCACCAAGAGCCAGCGCCTGATCCAGCACGCCTCGGGTATCCCGTCGGCCATCCAGGACGCCTGGACCGAGGCGATTTCCTCGCCACAGGGCCCGGTCTGGATCGAAATCCCGCAGAACGTCCTCCTGGATCCCATCATGGTGCCGCCGGTGGAGGATGCGCTGGCCGAGGCATTCGATAACCCGCCGCGCGTCGAGCTGATCCGCGAAGCCGTGAAGTGGCTTTCGACGGCGGAACGTCCGGCGATCATCGCCGGCGGCGGTACGCGTCGTGGTCGGGCCGAGAAGTCGCTGCTCTCGATTGCCGAGCAGCTGCGCGCGCCGGTGATCTGTACTCCCGGCGGCAATGGTGCGTTCCCGTGGACCCACGAGCTGTCCCTGCAGTCGTGGATCGAGGACCGGTACATGACCGATGTCCTGGAAGACGCCGACGTGTTGATCGTCATTGGCTCGTCCCTGGGTGAAGTGACTTCCAATTACTTCACATTCGAGCCCCCGCGGCCGCATCATCCAGATCGACGCCGAACCCCGGGTTCTTGAGTCCAACCGGCCGGGCTTGGGCATCCGTGCCGATGCCGGCCAAGCCCTCGCGGCCCTGGACGAGGCTCTGTCAGCAGCCGGCGCTGCGGACGCAGTAACCCGGTCCTGGCACGGCACCAGCCCCGAAGACGTCGTCAAGGAATCCCTGGCCAAGGTCAAAGCGCGCCTGGAATCACAGGACCTGGCCAAGGAACTGAAGTTCATGGCCGACATCCGCGAGGCCGTCCCGGCTGACATGCAGACGTTCTGGGACATGACCATCTCTGCCTACTGGGGGGGCTGGAGCTGCTGGGACGCCCGGCAGGGTCAGTTCCACTCCGCCCAAGGGGGGGCCGGCGGCCTCGGCTACGGCTTCCCGGCGGCAATCGGCGGTGCCGTGGGTCTTGAAACCACGGGCAAGCCGAGTCGCGTGCTGGCCGTATCCGGTGACGGATCTTCCATGTACTCCATCTCCGAGCTAGCCACCGCCAAGCAGCACAATGTCCCGGTCACCTGGCTGATCGTGGACGACGGCGGCTACGGCATTCTGCGCGAATACATGGTGGGCGCCTTCGGCCAAGCCACCGCCACCGAACTCGCCCGCCCGGACTTCGTGAAGCTTGCTGAGTCTTTTGGCGTCCCGGCCCGCAGGGTTGCCCCGGAGGAAGTGGGGGGGACGCGCTCAAGGCGTCCTTCGAAGCTGACGGACCAACGTCGTCGTGGTTGAAACACTGCTGAAGATGTTCGGCCCCACGCACCTGGACGACTAGAGCAACTAAACAACCAAAACAGCCAGCCCCCCCCGCACGGAACACCGTGTGGGGGGCTGGCTGCGTTGTGAGGCCTGCTTTGCGCCCAATTTCCCAAAAATAGGGTGTAGAGCGGGCCCTACAACTTAGACACTCCTCGCATCTTTAGTTTCCCAAAGCAATCAATCTGCGTTATAGTTGCTTTAGGCAAACAAAAAGAGGGGGTGTTTCGCATGTCCGTCGGTTCTGCCACAGCAACCGATCTTGTGCATCAGATTTTCGATCTCCAGCGCACGCTGCGCTGTGTGGTGACTGCCCACATGGCCCGCGTGCCCGACGTCGGAATGGCTGTGCAGGGGGGGTGATGCGTTTCATCGGCGAGGGAGAGACCCGCGCAACCCAACTGGCCACTCGACTCGGCGTCAGCGCCCCGGTCCTCAGCCGGCACATCACCGAACTCGAGGAGCTTGGCTTTGTAGTCAGGCGGCCTGATCCAGCTGACGGCAGGGCCCAGCTTCTCGCCCTGACGGAAAGCGGCGCGGCAAAACTGCGCGAATTCGAAGAACAACGCAGCGTGAGACTGCGCGATTACCTGGCGGATTGGAGCGAGGCGGACGCCTCGAGGCCTCCCAGGTCATCAACAAACTCACTGTGTCCCTCAAGGACTCAATCCGGGCAACGGCGGCCGGCTCCATAACAACAAACCAGACAACTTAGGAGCCCACGCATGGCTACACCAGCAGTACACAACTCCCAGGCGGTGGACGCCTCAGTTAAAGGGGCGTCCGCGCCCATGACCCATCGGCAGATCATGGAAGCTCACGGGGGGGCTCCTTGCAGCCTTCTTCACAGCGATCCTGAGCAGCACGATTGTTGCCAACGCGCTGCCAACCATCATGTCCGAGCTCAAGGGCACGCAAACCGACTTCGCTTGGGTCATCACGCCGCGCTGTTGGCAAACGCTGCCACCACGCCCATCTGGGGGGGCAAGCTCGCGGACCTCTTCGACAAGAAGCTCCTGGTCCAGCTGAGCATCATCATCTTCGTCGCAGGCTCGGTCATGGCAGGCCTTTCTGAAACCATTCCGCTGCTGCTGACCGCCCGTGTCATCCAGGGCGTGGCCATGGGCGGCCTCACCGCCTTGGCACAGGCGATCATCGGCTCCATGATTCCGCCGCGCGACCGCGGCAAGTACTCCGGTTACATGGGCGCTGTCATGGCGGTGGGTACTGCCGGCGGCCCGCTGCTGGGCGGCTTCATCGTTGACAGCCCGCTGGGCTGGCGCTGGACGTTCTTCGTGTGCGTGCCGCTGGCTGTCGTCGCACTCATCCTGCTCCAGGTGACGTTGAAGATCCAGCACATCAAGCGCCCGGCGAAGATCGATTGGCTCGGTTCCGTCCTGCTGACGTCCGGCGTGAGCCTGCTCCTCATCTGGGTTTCCTTCGCCGGCAACCCTGACTACTACGACTGGTTCTCCTGGCAGTCCGCACTCATGGTGGGCGGCGGCGTAGCCTGCTGGCACTTCTGGTGTTGGTGGAAACCAAAGTCCCTGAGCCCATCATTCCGCTCAAGATCATCTCCGAGCGCACCACGGCCTTGGCCATCGTTGCCTCCGTTGCGGTCGGTATCGCCATGTTCGGTTCGTCCACCTTCCTGGGTCAGTACTTCCAGGTTGCCCGGGGGGGCGCCACACCCACCGAGGCCGGCCTGCTCACGCTGCCGATGATCGCCGGCAACCTGATCGGTTCCGTCGCATCCGGCATTCTGATCAGCCGCTTCGGCAAGTGGAAGAGGTTCCTGGTTGCAGGGTCCGTCCTCCTCATCGGCGGCCTCGCGTTCGCCGGAACCATGGACCACACCACTGAACTGTGGATTGTGGCGATCTATACCGGCGTGTTCGGCCTCGGCCTTGGCATGCTGATGCAAAACCTGGTGCTTGCTGTTCAGAACACGGTCCAGGCCAAGGACATTGGAACCGCCAGTGCTTCGGTGGCGTTCTTCCGCTCAGTGGGTGGTGCGATCGGCGTATCCGTCCTGGGCGCCATCATGTCCAACCATGTGAAGGAACTTGCCGTTGAAGGCATGGCTGCCGCGGGCATTCCGGCCCAGGGTGGTGCCTCCGGAGCCAGCATGGACCTGGCCGATATGCCCGCTCCCATCGCTGAGATCATGCGGGCAGCCTACGGTGACGCGACCGCGCAGATCTTCCTGATCTCGGCGATCATCAGCGTTGTGGCCCTCCTGGCTGTGCTGCTCATCAAGGAACGCCCACTGCGCCGCACGGTTGATGCTGCTCCGGAAAAGGAACTCATTGCCACGGCTTCAGGAGACGCTGGAATGTCGCTGGACACCGCGTCCATGGACGCAGTGAAAGCGTCCGACGACGCGCGCGCCGCTTGGGTGCCGACCCTGCGGTTTCAGGGGGTTCCCGTCAGGTTTCAGGGGGGGCGCCCGTCAGGTTCCAGTGGGGGGAGCGACCGGCTTCGAACGTGGAGTCCGGATCCGACCTTGACCTGGAGTTCGCCCGGATCCTCACGCAGGAACGACCCCCCCAGGGCACGGCTGATGTGAAGGAAGTTCAGGAACAACTGTCCCGTACCAGTACGTCCTCGCCGAACAGCAACTGCAGCTCAGCCGAGCCAACGTGGAACTCCAGGCCCGGTTGCGGGAGCAGCAAACCATCGCGGAGCAGCAGGCTCATACCGCGGAGGAGCTCGCCGCGATCCGTAAGGAGCTCAAGCGCGAACGCAGGCAGCAGGAACGGATGGCGTTGTTGCTCCTCCAAGGCGTAGAAGCGCGCGCGGACCACGGCAAGCACGCGGGCTGACTCCTCTACGGATCCCGCCCTTGTTTGACACTCCTCGCGTACTACGTGGAGCTTGGCCAACGAGGGCGGGACTGAAAACGCCGGCTGGGAAACCAGCCGGCGTTTTTGTTGCCGGCACGGTGCCTACC
This sequence comes from Paenarthrobacter nitroguajacolicus JCM 14115, assembly GCA_001313365.1. The sequence continues at coordinate 43,244 of BBFS01000020.1, read as the reverse complement.
CAAGGGGGATACCCCCCCAGAGCGGGCACGACCGACACGGGAAATACTCCGCTGGGATGATCTTTTCCGTAAGTTGTTTCGCCCGGGCAACGGATTTCGTAGAGTGGGGGAGGCTAATACTGTCAGCCCCCCCTGCTGCCAAACTTCTCTTATCTCATTCACGCACTCTTTCTAAGGACCCGTGGGCATGCTTGTCACCCTTATACGGCGCTACTCCAAGCCGTATTTGCCGCAGATTGTGGCTGTGCTGATTTTTCAGTTGGCGTCCACCATCGCCACGCTCTACCTCCCCAGCCTCAACGCCAAAATCATTGATGAGGGAGTTTCCCGCGGAGACACCGACTTCATCTGGCAGACCGGTGTGCTCATGCTCGGTGTCGCCCTTGGACAGGTGCTTACCGCTATCATCGCCGTTTACTTCGCGCCCGCGTTGCCATGGCAATCGGCCGCGACCTGCGCCGAAGCGTCTACCGGCAGGTCAGCAGCTTCTCGGCCCAGGACGTCAACCGATTCGGTGCACCCACGCTGATCACCCGCGGCACCAACGATGTCCAGCAGGTACAGATGCTGGTGCTCATGGGCCTGAACTTCATGGTTTCCACGCCCATCATGTGTGTTGGCGGCATCATCATGGCCCTCCGTGAGGACCTCAACCTCTCGTGGCTCGTATGGGTTTCCGTTCCGGTCCTGGTGGCCGTAGTGGGCTACCTCGTAGTCCGGTTGATGCCGCTGTTCCGTTCCATGCAGACCAAGATCGACGCGATCAACGGTGTGCTGCGCGAGCAAATCATCGGCATCCGCGTGGTCCGTGCCTTTGTGCGTGAACCCCACGAGGCCAAGCGCTTCGGCGATGCCAATGATGACCTCACCGCAGTGTCCGTGAAGATCGGTAACCTGTTTGTCCTCATGTTCCCGGCCATCGGCATGATCCTGCACCTGTCTACGGCTGCCGTGCTGTGGTTCGGTGGCCAGCGCGTGGACTCTGGTGACATGCAGGTGGGTGCGCTCACGGCCTTCCTCCAGTACCTGTTGCAGATCCTGATGGCCGTCATGATGGGCACGTTCATGGCCATGATGATTCCCCCCCGCGCGTCCGTCTGTGCAGATCGCATCGGCGAGGTGCTCGACGTCGAACCTTCCATTCACAACCCCCCCACCTCGCCGGTGGTGCCGGCTGAGAAGAAGGGTCGCGTGGAATTCCGCGACGTCACGTTCAAGTACCGGGTGCGGAGCGCCGGTGCTGAGCAACATCTCCTTCACCGCCGAGCCGGGTAAGACCCTGGCCATCATCGGATCCACGGGCGCAGGCAAGACCACCCTGGTTTCGCTCCTGCCGCGGCTTTACGATGTCGCCTCGGGCGACGTACTGCTCGACGGCGTGCCCGTCACCAAGATGGACGCATCTGAAATCACCAGCCGGGTCTCCGCGGTTCCGCAGAAGCCATACCTGTTCTCCGGGACTATCGAGCACAACCTGCGCTTCGGCAAGCCCGATGCCACCGACGAAGAACTGTGGGAGGCGTTGGAGACTGCGCAGGCCAAGGGCTTCGTCGAGGAAAAGTCATCCGGTTTGAACAGGCGCCTTGCCCAAGGTGGTACCAATGTTTCCGGTGGCCAGCGCCAAAGGCTGTCCATTGCCAGGGCGTTGGTTACCAAACCGAATGTGTACCTGTTTGATGATTCGTTCTCCGCTTTGGACGTCGCTACCGATGCCAGGCTGCGGAAGGCCTTGAAAGCCAAGACCAGGGACGCCACGGTCATCATCGTGGCCCAGCGTGTGTCAACCATTGCTGACGCGGACGAGATCCTGGTGCTGGATAACGGCCGGATCGTCGACCGTGGAACGCACGACGAACTGCTGGAGACGTCACCCACCTACCAGGAAATCGTTGAATCCCAGCTGAGCGTGGAGGAAGTGGCATGAGCGAGCAGAACCAGCAGAAGAAGCGTGGCTGGGCTGCAAGGCAGAGCCCGCCAAAGATGCCAAGCAACGGCCGAGGCTGAGGTAGCAACCGAGCTGCTTGATGACGAGGACTTCGTCGAAGAGGAGTACGTCCCTTCCGAAGCCGATGGCGGCATGTTCGGCGACGTTCCGGCAAAGAAGGCCAAGGAGTTCTGGCCGTCCGCCAAGCGGCTGATGGGCCTGCTGAAGCCCGAGAGCGTTGGTGTGTACATCGTGATCGGCCTCGTCATCGTCTCGGTGGTGCTCAACGTGATCGCGCCCAAGGTCCTGGGTACTGCCATGGACGTCATTTTCGGCGGCGTCATTGGCAGGCAGGTCCCCCCCGAGGGAGTCTCCCAAGAGCAGTTCGTGGAGCTCATGCGTCAGCAGGGGCAAGGCAACTTTGCGGACATGGTTTCCAAGATGGAGCTCACCAACGGGATCGACTTCCCCCCCAAGCTGACGTTCCTGATTTCGATCGTGCTGCTCATGTACTTTGTGGCAAACATCTTCCTGTGGGCCCAAGGTTGGTTGCTCAACAGGATCGTCATGCGGGTCATCAAGAAGCTACGCAACGACGTCCAGGCCAAGCTCAACCGGCTCCCGTTGAACTACTTCGACACCCGCCAGCGTGGCGACATCCTGTCCCGCGTAACCAACGACGTCGACAACGTCCAGCAGGGTCTTCAGCAGGCGTTCTCCCAACTGGTCAGCTCCGTCCTTACGGTTCTGGGTATCACGGTCATGATGTTCATCGTGTCCTGGGAGCTGGCGCTGATTGCCTTGATCGCCCTGCCGTTGTCCGGCATTGTTGCCGGCGTCATTGGTGCCCGCAGCCAGAAGCTCTTTGCTGCGCAGTGGAAGAACACCGGCGCACTCAATGGCCAGATCGAGGAATCGTTCTCCGGCCACGACCTCGTGAAGGTGTTCGGCCGCGATGCCGACATGCTGGAGCGTTTCGACGAGAAGAACGAGGAACTCTACAAAGCATCCTTCGGTGCGCAGTTCGTGTCCGGCGTGATCTTCCCGGCCATGAACTTCGTGTCCTACCTGTCCTACGTCGCATCGCCGTGGTGGGCGGCCTCCGCGTTGCCTCAGGCTCCATGAGCCTCGGCGACGCCACGGCGTTCATCCAGTACTCCCGTGAATTCACCCAGCCGCTGGGCCAGATTGCAGGCATGGCCAACATGCTGCAGTCCGGCGTTGCGTCCGCAGAGCGCGTCTTCGAGTTCCTGGACGCCGATGAAGAAGTTGAAGAGAACGCCACGCGCCACCTGCCCTCCAAGACCGACGGCCACGTGGAGTTCGAACACGTCTCCTTCAGCTACGTGGAGGAAAAGCCGCTGATCGAGGACCTGTCCTTCGCTGCGGAACCTGGTCACACGGTGGCTATTGTGGGGGGGCCCACCGGTGCAGGCAAGACCACGCTGGTGAACCTCGTGATGCGTTTCTACGAGCTCAATGCCGGCCGGATCACCCTTGACGGCGTTGACATCAAGGACCTCAGCCGTGCTGAGCTGCGGTCCAAGGTTGGCATGGTGTTGCAGGATGCCTGGCTCTTTGGCGGGACCATCTACGACAACATCAAGTACGGAAACCTGGACGCCACCGAAGAGCAGATCATGGAGGCGGCCAAGCACCTACGTGGACCGCTTCGTGCGGGCCCTCCCTGACGGTTACCAGACGATCATCGACGAAGAAGGCAACAACGTCAGCGCAGGTGAAAAGCAGCTCATCACCATCGCCCGTGCCTTCGTATCCGATCCTTCGTTGTTGATCCTGGATGAAGCCACGAGCTCCGTGGACACCCGTACCGAGCTGCTGCTGCAGAAGGCCATGGCAGCGCTCCGAACGGACCGTACGAGTTTCGTGATCGCCCACCGACTCTCTACGATTCGGGACGCCGACACCATCCTGGTGATGGAAAACGGCAAGATCGTGGAGCAGGGAAACCACACCCGACTGCTCGCTCTCCAAGGCGCGTACTACCGCTTGTACATGTCCCAGTTCGCGGGTGAGGAAGAGACTGCCGTAGACGACTCGACGGCGGTGCACAGCTGAGCACGGAAACACTGAAGGAGCCCATGGCACCCCCCCGGCGCATTGAGGTCCTTGTACCCATGCGCTGGGGGTGACATGGACGCCTACGGACACATCAACAACGTCCAGATTGTGCGCATGCTCGAGGAAGCCCGCATTGCAGCCTTCGGGCCGCCCCCCCGCGGCGCTGGCCTCCCCCGGCGTCGAACCTCCCGCTGCCCTCTTCAACGATGTTGAGGAGGGCATCATGACCCTGGTGGTGGAGCACAAGGTCCGCTACGTCCGGACGTTGGACTACCGCAACATCCCGGCTGTCGTTGAGATCTGGGTCGGTGCGGTCAAGGGCGCGAGCTTCGATCTCCACTACGTCATTAAGGACCCCCCCGTCACGCGGGAAGACTGCGTCAAAGCCACCACTCACCTGGCTTTCGTTGCGGAGGCCACCGGACGGGTCCTCAGGCTCACTCCGGAGCAAAAGGAAAAGCTCGAACGCTACCGCGCGTAGGCCCTGCTGCCCGTAGAGTTTCAGCATGAAACTTGAAATAGCCGTGGTGAGCGCGGCGGGTGCAGGTACGGCTGCCGCCGAAGGGGCCAACCGCGTTGAGCTGTGCAGCGGCCTGGAACTTGGTGGAATCACTCCAAGCCAAGGACTCATGGAATCGAGCATGGAACACGTCGATGGCCGTCTGGAAATTCATCCGCTGATTCGCTCCAGGCCCGGCGATTTCCGGTACTCGGCGTCCGACCTGGACACCATGGTCCACGAGATCCGCCACCTGCTCGCCCAGGGTGCCCACGGGGTGGTGATGGGGGCGCTCACTCCCTCAGGCGAAGTGGACGTGCAAGCAGTACAGCGTCTGGTGGGCTCGGCCAGGGATGCCAATCCTGAAGCGCAACTGACCTTCCACCGGGCCATCGACCATTCAAAAGACCCTTTGGCCGCCCTTGAGCAACTCATGGAACTGGGGGGGTTCACCCGGGTCTGACGTCAGGGCATGAAGCTACCGCCGGAGCAGGCCTGCAAACCTTGACCTCCATGGTGGAGCGGGCGGGGGGGAGCGCACTGGAAATCATGGCCGGCGGCGGCCTTTCGCTGGAGGATATCCCGGCAATGCACGCGGCAGGCCTGTCCGCCGTTCACCTGTCCGCGAAGAAGACCGTCTCCACCCTTGGGGGAAGGTGCCATCTCCCTGGGCGGCCAGGACGGCAGCGATCCCACTGCCTACACCGTCACCGACCGCGAGGTTGTTAGGGCAGCCAGGGCGAAAGTCAACGCGCTGAACCTTGCCATGCCCAAGTAGCCCCTGCTGTCCAGCTTACGGACGGGAAAATGGCAGTGATCGCGCATCGTAATGACTCTTTACGCCGCCGTGGAACATCGGGATGATGTAAGGATTCACCAATTCGGTGAAAAGCCCCCGGAAGCTACCTTCAGGAGTCCCAGCGATGCCGCTGCCCGCGCCGGTTTCACCGGCCCCCGTTTCCCCTCCCAAAATAAGCAGAAACAGTGCGCTGACCGAAGCCCACCCCGAGGTGGAATGTGGCATTGGGGGGGCGTGGGACAAATTGCTCTACGGAAATCACCGGTTCGTGGTGGAAGTGGTCCAAGCAGGGGGGGAAGAGGCGCAGGATACCCACCTACCAGCCAGTGCCCACAGGGTGGTCATCCCCCTGGCGACGCCAGGACCACCACCCGGCATCGGTTGACGTCATCATCGTCTCGGAAAAGAGTGGCACCAGGTCCGGAACGTGCTCGTGGAAGAGGCCAGCCGGGAGTCCGGAAGCATTATTTTCGAGGCGATCGATGGCTTGGGGGGGATCTACTTCGTCTATTACCTGCCCTACGCCATGCTGGGCAAACCCCCACTATCCCCAGGCGCAGTACCTCCCGCATCGTCCGGCCGCAGACCCTGCCTGGGCTGCCGCCCTCGGGCGTTCAGCGTGGGTTCCGGCGAAGCGTGAGCTACCAAAGGCCACAGTCCTGCGATATGAGGCGGCCAGCGAGCGGGATACCTTCGCGCCGATGAACTTCACTGCCCGCATGGACGAACTGGAGAAGTTCCACCGGGCTTACGGGGGCGAGGCCTTCCTGGTGTTTCCCGAGGACCGCCTGCACCCCCCCATCTCCATGCAGGGCGACCTTCCAGCACACTGGGTGATCAACGGGCCGGGGGACGACCTTCACAGCCAATGCCCGGCCCGGGGGAGGACTACGTGGTCCAGCTTGGGTTGCACGCTCAGCAGGACCTCGCAGCCGTGACGGTCGAAGTCACAGCGCCGTCCGGGGGGGACACTGCATCAACACTGATGGCTTGGACCGTCTGGGCAGGCCATGGCAGAGGACCCTTGCGGTACCAGCCGGGAAAGTACAGGCGCTTTACGTGATCCTGCCAGTCCCACGCAATGCTGCCGGAACCACCGTGGAGGCGTTGGTGAGGATTACCGCCACCGGTATAAGCGCCCCTGGCCAAGCGGTGCAGGACGTCGAGGTCACGCTTGGTGTGGCTGCAGACGCGGACAAAGAACCCGACGGCGGCTTCGGAGATCCGCGGTTGCTGGGGCGCCTGGCTTGGCTGGATTCGCGGGTGGCCCAGGACGCTGAGCTCGTTAGGCCTTCACGCCCATCACGTTGGACGAATCGAGCAGGACGTTGGGGGGGATTCTGGGCAGGTCCCTGCGGTTGACGGAGTCGGGACTGCGGCGCAGGTGACGTCCACCTTCACCGCCGCCGTCACCGCAACTGATGGTCCCGCCGTCGAACTTCTTAGCACCCCCCCCGTGCGACTGGGCGTCGAGGGAATCGATTGGACGCATGGGCAGCTCATCTTCACTGAGGAGGGCCCGGGGGCGGACGTCGTGGCGGTGCAGCTGGACGGGCCGAAAAGAGGGCAAGTCAACGCTGACGCTGGAGCTGAACGGCGTTCTCGACGCCGATGGAGCAGTTTCGTACTCGTTGCACCTCAGTTCTGAGGGAACTGTGGACGTGAACGACGTCGGGCTGCAGCTTGAGTTTTGGGAGCCGGCGGTTCCGCTGGCCATGGGTTTGGGTGTCCCGGGTGGGCGGCGACCGGAATCTCTTGACTGGGCGTGGGACGTATCGGCGAAGAACCAGGACGCGCTGTGGCTGGGAAGTGTGAACGCCGGAATCCAGCTTGTCCTTCGCGATGGCAGCTATGAACGGCCGCTCAACACCAACTTCTACCGGGAGAAGCCGTTGGTGGAGCCGACGTCGTGGGCCAATCGACAGCAAAGCAGCGGGGGGGACGCCATAGTCCGAGGCGGGGGGGTTAAGCTGCACACGGCGGACGGCACTGTAAAGCTGAACGCCTTCAGTGGCGCGCGGACACTGATTGCCGGCGAACCCCTGGACTTTGATTTCCGCCTGTTACTGACACCGTTCAAGCCGATCGAACCAACTAAGCACCTTGGGAAACGCTACTTTCACGCTCCTGAAAATCCGGCCGACATCAAGGCCGCGGGAGCCACCGTGGTCAACGTCCACCACGCAACGGCACCGGCTCCGTTCATCAATGATCCCCTGCTGACCCGGGACCCGCTTCGGAACTACGTTGCCGAGTGTCATGGGCGGGGTCTGAAGGCCAAGGTGTACAACACGGTCCGCGAGCTTACCTTCCACAGTCCGGAGCTGTTGCCGTTGTTGCAACTGGACCACGAGATCTTCAGTGATGGACCGGGCGAGGGACATATCTGGCTGCAGGAACATGCGGGAAGCGGCTACGTCTCAGCGTGGTTCGCGCCCAACGTGGATGACATTGCCGTGGTGACCACGGGTGAGTCGCGGTGGGAGAACTTCTACGTTCGCAGTCTCCATGAACTGGCCAAGGGCGAGGACGGGATCGACGGCATCTACCTTGATGACATTGCTTATGACCGGCACGCCATGCTGCGGGTCCGCAAGGTCCTTGAGAGGGCCTGCCAATCCAGAGGTGTGGACGGACCGGAAATAGACCTACATTCCGCCAACCAGTTCACAGCCCATGACGGATACGCGTCCTCAGCCAATCTGTACATGGAGCACCTGCCCTATGTGGACCGGCTCTGGCTGGGGGGGAGTACTTCGACTACCACACCACCGATCCCGACTATTGGCTGGTGGAGCTGTCCGGGATTCCCTTCGGACTCATGGGCGAGATGTTGGAAGGCGGTGGCAACCCGTGGCGTGGCATGGTGTTCGGCATGACAGGCCGGGCACCCGCCGTCGACAACCGCCCGCTCTGGGAGTTCTGGGCCGCAAGCGGGCTGGAAAGCGGGCAGATGCAGGGCTTCTGGGACCCTCAGTCACCCGTGCGGACCAGCCACCCGGACGTGCTGGCCACCACGTGGGTGACAGAGCACGGAATGGTTGTAGCGCTGGCGTCATGGGCCGGTGAAACTGAGGATGTGACGTTGATTTTCGACGACGACGCTGCCGCCCACGACGACGCTGCCGCCCAGGACGTCGTAGCCCCGGGCATCCCCGGGTTCCAATCCGCCGCAAGCTACGCGCCCGGCCAAGCCATCACCCTTGAGCCGCAGCGCGGCCTCCTTCTCACGATCGGATACTGACGTGGCCATCACCGCAAGCTCCAACCTCACCGTCACCACTATTTCCCTGACAATGGCTGAGCTCGGCCCATTGAACCCCCTGCCGGTGGTGGCAGCCGAACTGGACCAGCCCTACACCGTGGGCGAGGGCGTGCCGGAGGAACTCCAAACCTCGGCCCGCTACGGAGTGGTGCCCAACGTTTACCCGTACCTCATGCAGGACGGCTACAGCCGCGACGCGGCACCCAAGGAACTGCCCGCCGTCGTGCTTGAAAACAGCAAACTCAAAGTGACCGTCGTCCCTTCATTGGGTGGCCGCATCTGGGAGTTGTTTGACAAAGCCACAGGCAAGCAGCTCCTGCACACCCACGATGCCCCCGCAACTGGCCAACATTGCGCTGCGCAAGGCGTGGTTTGCGGGTGGGCTGGAATGGAATATCGGTACCCGTGGCCATTCGCCCACCAGTTGCGATCCGCTGCACACGGCAATCGTTCACACCCCCCCGGACGGCAAACACATCCTGCGCATGTGGGAGTACGAGCGGCTGAGGGAAGTGGTGTTCCAGGTGGACATCTGGTTGCCTGCGGACTCGGACGTCCTCTTCGCCGCCGTCAGGCTGCGGAACCCGAACGATCACGATGTCCCCATGTATTGGTGGAGCAACGCAGCCATCCCGGAGACGGACGCACTCGGGTTATCGCTCCGGCCGACGAGGCTTTCGGCAGTGACTACGCCACCGACATCACCCGGGTCCGGCCCACTGACCACGAAGGGTATGACGGCACATGGCTGGTCAACAGCCCGCACGCGGCGGACTTTTTCTTCGACATCGATCCTTCCGAGCGGCGCTGGGTTGTGGCAGCGGACGACGACGGCGACGGGCTGGCGATGCTGTCCACCGGCCTCCTCCGCGGAAAGAAGCTTTTCGTCTGGGGCCAAGGACAGGGAGGAAAGCGTTGGCAGGAGTGGCTGAGCCCCCCGGAGCCGGACCGTACTCCGAGATCCAGGCCGGCCTCGCACAGACGCAGTTCGAACACCTGGTGATGCCGGCAGGCGCCGAGTGGGCATGGGTTGAAGCGTACGGGAACGGGCATCTTGAGCCGCAGACCTCGCACGGTGCCGATTGGGATGCTGCGGTGGCCCACGCCAGCGAACGGTTGGAACAACTCCTGCCCCCCCATGAGGAACTTGAGGCAATGCTTCCCGCGGCCATCAGCAATGCCGACATCCCGCCGTCGAAAATGCTGCTGCACGGAAGCGGTTGGGGCGTTGTGGAGCGTGCCCGGCGCGACAGGTCAGGCATGGCCTGGATTGATGAAAGCGGTACACCTTTCGTGGACGAGAGCGCCACGGCGGAGCAGGAACCGTGGCTTGGGTTGCTGCATGGAAAAGCGTTCGACGGCGCCCCCCCAGTTTCGTTGCGGGGGGCGGATTGGGAAGACTTGCTGGCAGGGCAGGACAGTCCGGAGGCAAAGCTTCATTTGGCCACCATGAAGCATGCACGGCAGGACCTGGGCGGGGCGAATGCGCTGTATCGCGAGGTATTGGCGGCCCGCGATGTGACGCCCGGTACCAAGCGCTCGCGCACCGTGGTTTGGGCTTGGCACTGCTTGCAGAGGGACAGGAAATGCAGGGTCTGGCTGAGCTTCGGAACGGCGTGAAGATTGACCCTTCAAACGTAGCTTTGCTCACCGAAGCCGTAACGCTCAGCAACCGCCACGGTGACCCGGCCATGGCGCTGGAACTTGCGGAGATGGCACCCAAGGAGGCCGCCGCCGTCGGACGTTTGAGATTCCTGCGGGCGCTGGCGCTCGCGCGCACGGGAGACCCCCCCGGAGAGGCGGCCGCCATCCTTCGCGCGGGCGTGAGATTCCGGACCTCCGCGAGGGGGGAGGACGCCATCGCCGCACTGTGGGAAGAGGTTTGTCCGGGCGAGCCTGTCCCTGCGGCCTATCAATTCGGGATGCAGTAGTCCTTCCGGGGGACAAAATCCCCCCGGGGGGGTAGGAGGCTCCGGCGGGAATGCGCTGTCCCCGGGCGTCATCCGCCGGATGTCAGGGCCTGATCCAGATTCAAGCCTTGACGGGTGACTTGGGTCACTGTATGTTTACGTAAACCTCTTCTATGTTCACGTAAACATGAACGGATTGGATTTAGACAATGTTGTCGAGCTCGCACGCATCGTCGCGTCATCGTCTGGTCGCGGCCCTAGCTGCATCAACCCTCGCCCTAGGCACCCTTCCCCCTACTAGCCTCGCCAGCCTCCGCTGCTGAGGATCTTGTCCTGACACCCAACCCCGCCCAAGCAGGACCATCTTTCAAAGGGTGGGGGGGCACCAGCCTGGTTTGGATGGCAAATGCCACCGGCCAGTATCCGCAAGAAATTCGGAACGACCTCATAGACAAGGTCTTTGGCGACGACGGACTGAACCTGAACATCGCCCGCTACAACGTGGGTGGCGGCAACGCCACGGACATCCCGGACTACCTTCGTCCGGGCGGCGCCGTCCCCGGCTGGTGGAACCCAAGCCCGGGCCTATCCGACGCGGCCGGGCCCATCACCACCAGCTACGCCGACCGGGACCGCTTCCTCGCCGCCTGGACCGGCGAGAACGCCTCGGATTACAACCTCGACGCCGATGCCTCGCAGCGAGCCTGGATCGCGGCCATCAAGGACAAGGTCACCACATGGGAAGCATTCAGTAACTCGCCGCCCTACTTCATGACCGAAAGCGGTTATGTCAGCGGCGGCACCGACCCCCAACGCCGACCAGATCAAGCCGGCGGCCGTCGATAAGTTCGTCAATTACGTCAAGAAGGTAGCTGAACACGTCGAAGAAACTGAAGGCATCAGTTTCGATACGATCAACCCCCCCTTAACGAACCCAACACGAATTACTGGAAGACCACTTTCGGTGGCAACGGCTTGCCCAACGGTGGAGGCCAGGAAGGTGCGCACGCAGGCCCCGCGCTGCAGTCCCAGGTGCTGACCGCCATGGCTGCCGAGCTCGCCGAGCCGGACACCACCACAGAGGCCAAGGTCTCCGGTCCGGATGAGACATCGCCGAGCCGCTTCCTGGAAGACTGGAACGGCTGGACTCCGGAAGCCAAAGAGGCCGTCAGCCAGCTGAACGTCCACACGTACTCCACCGGCGACCGCCTTGCGGTTCGTGACATCGCCAAGGCAACAGACAAGCCGTTGTCCATGAGCGAGGTGGAAGGCAACTGGGGCGGTGACTCCTGGAACCCGGACAGCATCGAAAACGGTCTGGGCATGGCCACCCGCATCACCGATGACCTCCGCGAGCTCGACCCTGAGTCCTGGGTTCTGTGGCAGCCGGTTGAAGACCTTTACAACATGGAACTCGGCGAGAAGAAGAACTGGGGATCCGTCTTCATTGACTTCGACTGCAACGCCGATGGCGACTCCGTGCGGCGTCTGGCTGATGGCGCAGCCGATCCCTCGTGCCGCACCGCGGTGAACTCCAAGTACAACACCATCCGCAACTTCACCCACTACATTGCACCGGGTGATCGGATCATTCCCACCAGCGACGGCAAGACCACATCTGCGCTGAAGGCCGATGGTTCCGGCCTGTCGATGGTGCACACTAACGATTCCGATCAGGCCAAGACCATCAAGGTGGACTTGTCCAAGTTCGCAGCGATCGCTGCCGGTGCCACAGTTACTCCGGTGGTCACCACCCAGTCCCCCATCCGGTGATCCGACGGCCAACGCGCTCGTCAGCGGCACCGCCGTCGCAGTCGACGCCGGAACGCGCTCGGCGACGCTGACCGTTCCTGCCAAGTCCGTCACCACCTTCGTGGTGAACGGGGCATCCGGCGTCGCAGCCGGTGCGCCGGTAGTGCAGGACGGACAGTCCTACAGCTTCGTAGGAGTCCAGAGCGGCAGGGCTGTAACGGCTTCGGACGGCTCACCGAAAACCGTACTCAGCGATTCGATCGCCGGCGGAAACCAGGTATGGAAAGCAACCCTCATCGCTGATGAAGACGGCACCACCCGTGACCGTTTTGTCCTGAGGCTCGCTGATGGCCGTGCTTTGGCGGCCGATACCAACGGCACTACGCTGCGCACCATCACCGACGAAGAAGCACGCACGGATAGCTCGGCCCAGTGGCTGTTCAGCACCACGGACGGGACCTCGTTCAGCCTTCTGAACGCTGGCGTTCACCAGGTCCTGGACGTCTCGAACCAGTCCACGCATGAAGGTGCTTGGATTGGGTTGTGGACCTCCAACGGTGGGGCCAACCAGGCCTTCACCCTGCGGAATGCCAGTGAGGGCACGGGCTACAACAGCTTCCGGCCCGGCCAGGACTGGCGGGACAACAACGGCAATCTCATTCAGGCGCACGGCGGCCAGGTAGTCACTTCCAAGGACGCCGAGGGCAAAACGGTCTACTACCTCTACGGCGAGGACCGCACCAACGGCTATCACTCCGCCCCCCCGGAGTCCATGCATACAGTTCCTATGACCTGTACAACTGGAAGGACGAGGGAGTTGCGCTGAAGACCTTGTCCTCACGTGAGCAAATCGACACGGATCCGTACTTCCAGACCTTGTACTCGGGCTACACCACCGAGCAGAAGAACGCCGTGTACCGTGACCTCGGGACCGTCCCCCCCGTGAACGGCGAAACCCCCCCGCCGATCCTGGAACGGCCAAAGGTTATCTACAACGCAGCGACCAACAAGTGGGTCATGTGGGTTCATGCCGATGGGCCGTCGTCATGGTCTACAGCTCAGTACGCCAAGGCAAATGCCGGTGTCGCAGTTTCTGATTCACCGTTCGGGCCTTTCCGCTACATCGACAGCTACCGTCTGCACAAGGCAACAGCCGGCGATCCCACCAACCACGCGCCCAACAACCCCCGGCATGGCCAGGGATATGAACCTCTTCGTGGACGACGATGGCACAGGCTACATCATCTACTCCAGCGAAGAGAACAAGACCATGTTCATCTCCAAACTCAACGCTGACTACACCTATCTGTCCGCCTCGCCGGATACAGCAGTGGAGGGAGTGGACTTCCGCCGGGCCTTTGTCAACCAGTCCCGTGAGTCGCCCGCCATCATGAAATACCAAGGCCGCTACTTCATCATCTCTTCGGGAACCACTGGTTGGTCGCCGAACCCATCGCGGTATGGCACGGCCACGAACATTTTGGGGGGAGTGGACTGACATGGGAGATCCCTTCAGCAGCGACGTCTCCTGGAACTCGAACAACTCCCAGCCCACCTCGGTGATCCCGGTGGACCCCCCCGCTCATGGCAAGTTCATCTACATGGGCGACCGCTGGAATGGTGGATCGGACCAGGCGCTTGCAACTGCACCCATGGTCTGGCTTCCCATCCAGATGGGCGAGGGCGGCAAGACCCTCAGTGTTAAGTCCCCCCCGTCCGAGTGGCGGCTTGAGGACCTTGACGCGAACGCTGCGTGGGATGTCACCGGAGTTCCTGCCAGCCTGGCTGTTGGATCAACGTTCAGTGTGAACACCGTGACGGTCACCCAGAACGGGCAGAGCTCCACCCAACCGGTGACCTGGCAGGTTACCGGGGACACGAACACAGTAGGTGTCATTACCGCTACCGGCACGCTTCCCGGTTTTGATAACCGCACCTTCACCCGCACTATCCCGGTGGTTCCCAATGGTGTCCGCTACGCAGTCAGCGCCGGCGGAAAACAAACCGCCGACTGGACCGCTCTGATGGCAGCGGCAGAAGCCCAGGATGGCACGGTTCTTAACAGCGCGGCCGACCAAGCTGTCGGCGCCGACCCGGTCACCGGCAAAACGTGGGGGGGCTACGAAAGTGAAGGCAGTGGCGTCACTGGCACTACTGACGGCAACATCTTCACTACACTCCGCTACGCCACCGGCGGACGTGACCTGACGTACAAGTTCAACGATCTGGCTCCGGGCACTTACACGGTTTACGCCGGTTACTACGATCCGTGGGCACAGTGGGACGACCGCGGCGCGAAGGTCACCGTCAACGGTGCAGTCGTCGAGGCTGACCACGACTACAGCGGGGGGGACTACCAATCTGCGGCTTACCAAAACGTCACGGTCGGTACTGACGGCAAGATCACCTTCACGCTCACTCCGACGCGGGGGGGCCGGACGTGCAGCTGAGCTGGCTGATGATCGGCAATCCCGTTCCGACGCCGACCACAACGCCCGCACCGACTGCAACGCCGACACCTGAGCCGACCTCGCCTGCCCTCAAGGTCACTGCGACGGCCAGCACCAAGTGCGTTGCCGGGAAGGTCACGGTGACAGCGCAACTGACCAACAGCGACACCAAGTCCGTACAGGCCATCTTCACCTCGGCATATGGGACGAAGACCTTCGCCGAGGTCAAGCCTGGTAAGAATGCGGTCCACGCTTTCACCACCCGCGCTGCTTCGGTGCAGGCCGGGAATGTGGCTGTCGAAGCCAAGGCAACAGTGAACGGCCAACCGGTATCGGTAACTGTGAACGCAGCCTACAACGCAGCATCCTGCAACTGAGATAAAGCTGGTGGTCCGCCTGATGGCGGGCCACCAGCTACTTCATCCCCTTACCCTCCCGGCCTTGCCGGACTCGCACGAAGGAACCACGAAGTGAACCGACATAAAAACCTGGCCCGTGGCGCAGCTGTCACAACTGCCACGGCCCTGTTGCTGGGTGTCGCCGGAATGGCGATGGCCGAGGAAAACCACGGAAACCAGGACGTGGACGTGAACGTTGGCATCTCCGAAATTGTGGATCCCGGCGTGCTTGCCATGAGCGTTTCAGGCACAGCGACAACACTGACCGAGGACGGTTCCACCGTTTCGGTGCGTCAGTTCAAGGGCACGTTGCCTTCCGTGACGGTCACCGATACCCGGGCCACGGATGAGATCCCTGCCGGCGCCGGCTGGTACGTGCTGGGCACGTCAACTGATTTCACCGGCGGTGCGGGACAACCGGCCATCAGCGCCTCCCACTTCGGATGGGCACCGAGGGTCATCGACGGCGGCGAGTCCGGTCAGGTGGCGGAAGGCGACCAGGTGGACACCTCCATGGATTCCGGTGCCAATGCCGTAGGCCTGGTGGATCAGGAGCTACTCGCGCTGGCCTCGGATTCGGGAGCGATTGCCTCTGAAGGACAGTGGACAGCCAACGCAGACCTGTTCATGAAGACGCCTGCAACCGTGGCGCCTGGCGACTACACCGCGAAGCTCACGCTCTCCCTGTTCGAATAAATTGCAGCGGAGGTTTGTTCGTCTTATGAGGTCCCCCCCAACCCTCAAACTCGCTATGGCCGGGCTCCTGCGGCGTTCTGTTGTTGCTATGTGTGTCCTAGGAGCTATGGTCTGTGCCAGTTTCGCTGCTGCAGCCACCAGCTTTGCCACCCCCCCGGTGACAGCCCCCCCGTCACGTGGCTGTCACCCCCCCATCGAACGTGGAGGGGGCCGGATGGCCGCTCGTGGGTGGAACTCGAACTCGATCCAGGAGCCAGTGTCGACGAACACTTGGCGGTCAGAAACCTCAGCGACAGGGACGTTACCTTTGCTCTCACCGCGGCTGATGGGTATTTCACTCCGACCGGCCGCTTCAACATGCTCCCTGGCGACAAGCAGTCGGTAGCTGCAGGTATCTGGATCTCCATGGACAAGACGGTCACCGTAGCGGCGGGAGGTACCGCCGTCGTGCCATTCACGGTGACGGTCCCGGACAACGCGACACCAGGCGATCATGCAGCGGGCATAGCTGCCTCGATCTATTCACAGGGCGGCTCGGACGGGACGCAACTGGGTGTGGAAAGCCGCGTCGGGTTCCGTGTCATGACCAGAGTAAAGGGAGAGGTCAGACCTGCGCTCAGCATGAAGCAACCGCCAGCTACGTTACGTCGTGGAACCCCCTGGAATCAGGATCCGCTGACCTTACCGTTGACCTGGAGAATACGGGCAACGTCCGACTTTCCGTGTATCCCTCCACAATGGTTAACGACGCCCGATGGCCGGCCGCCGGGACCGAAGAAGCCAGAACTCTCGAATTGCTGCCCGGGGGACCGTCGAACCGTCAGTATTCACGTACTCATGTGTGGCCGATGGGCATCATGACCATTCCTTTGACGGTCTCGCAAGGGGTGATTGCCCCCTGACGGGGCCACCCAATCGCTGGATCCCGTGCAGGAAAGCGTGACGCTATGGGCGATTCCCTGGCCGCAGCTCGCCGTCCTTGTTGCTTTGTTGCTTCTGTTGGCGGGCCTTTTCCGGGGCCGCACCCGGCGGAAGAAGGAGCTGGTCCGGCTGGTCGAAGAGGCCCGCGAGGCCGGGCGTCGGGAAGCGGGAAACCCCCCCTGATTTCCGGGCGCTACCCAGGCTCCGGAAAAAGTGTTAGAACGCAGTAGAAAATCCTTGTCAAACCACCCATGTTTACGTAAACTTCTTGCAACTCGATGTTTACGTGAACATCCAGAAGAACATAGACCAAATTCGGCGACTTTCTGCTTCCACAGGCCCACACTTGAGCTATCTCACAGTCGATACAGAGCACACGCGGATGACGGACAGCCTTGCAAAGAACCACGATCCAAAGGAGTAATCATGGCTACAAATCTTGGTCCGTTCCAGGCGGCGGAAGGCGCCGGTCCAGGTCGGCGCACCTTCCTTAAGACCTTGGGAATAGGCGCAGTCGCTGCCTCGGGCATCCCCCTGCTGTCCGCTTGCACCGGCGGTTCAGGGCCGCGCCGGGCGCGGCATCGAAGACCCTGACTTTCGGGTCCGGCTCCTCCGATGAGGTTCCACGCGCTGCCTATAAGGCCGTCACCGATGCCTTCACCAAGAAATCCGGTTTCGACGTGGTGACCAACGTGGTTCCCCCCCACAACGACTTCCAGAACAAGATCAACTCCTACCTGCAGGGAAGCCCGGATGAGTCCTTCACCTGGTTTGCCGGTTACCGCATGCAGTACTACGCAGAGAAGGGCCTCCTGGCTCCCGTCGATGACGTCTGGGAGAAGATCGGTGGCAATTTCTCCGACGCCATTAAGAAGGCTTCCACCGGTCCTGATGGAAAAATGTACTTGGTTCCCAACTACAACTACCCGTGGGGTTTCTTCTACCGGAAGAGCTTTTGGGCCGAAAAGGGCTACGCAGTTCCGGCCACTTTCGACGAGCTGACAACCCTGGCGGCCAAGATGAAGGCCGATGGCATCATTCCGATCGCTTCGCCGACAAGGACGGCTGGCCGGCCATGGGCACCTTCGACTACATCAACATGCGGCTCAACGGGTACCAGTTCCACGTAGACCTTACTGCGCACAAGGAAAGCTGGGATCAGAAGAAGGTCAGCGACGTCTTCGATACTTGGAAAGCACTCTTGCCGTTCCAGGACCCCGCAGCCCTGGGACAGACCTGGCAGGACGCAGCCAAAGCCCTCGAGGCCAAGAAGACCGGCATGTATCTCCTGGGCTCATTCGTGACACAGCAGTTCACGGATCCCGCAGTACTGGCGGACATCGACTTCTTCCCATTCCCGGAGATCGCCATGGAAGGAACTGACGCTGTTGAAGCTCCTATCGATGGCCTGCTGCTGTCGAAGAAGGGTGGCGAGAACCAAGCGGCCCGCGACTACCTTGCATTTATGGGAACCCCGGAAGGCCAGGACGCTTACGCGGCCGTAGATACTTCCAACATCGCAACGGTCAAGGGCGCTGACACGTCCAAATACTCTGCTCTGAACAAGAAATGTGCGGACACCATTGCCAACGCGAAGTACATCAGCCAGTTCCTGGACCGGGATGCTTTGCCCGCCATGGCCAACAACGTCATGATTCCGGCTCTTCAGTCCTTCATTAAGGATGGAAGCGTCGACGTGAAGAACCTGGAAGCGCAGGCAAAGTCGCTCTACGCGGCCCAATAGCGCAGGACTGCCCTGGCCATACGTTGGTGGTCAACCGGCCAGGTTCCCGAGCAAGGGTCGGCCGCGGATCACACCGCGGCCGGCCCCTGTGCGACGAATACCAAAGGAATTCCCATGAGTACCACAGCCGAAAAACCGGCCTCCCCCCCGAACAGCGGGCCCCCCCCTACAGGCGGCGCCCAACGCGGGCCAGCACACGCCTCGCCGGCAACTGCCGGAAGAACGCGCAACAAGTCCAGAAAGGTTCGCCGTCTGAGTCGCAGGGACAAAATCGTCCTTGGCATCATGGTGGGCCTTCCAACGCTCATTCAACTGCTGTTCGTTTGGTTACCCACCTGGCCTCTATTGCGCTGAGCTTCACCCGATGGAACGGGCTGGACTTGGCCGACATCAAGTCTGCCGGGACGGAAAACTATGAGTTCATCGGCCAGAACTACCCACCGTTCTGGCCGGCCATGCAGCACAACGTTCTGTGGCTGGCTTTCCTGGCCTGATTGCAACGCCGCTGGGCCTTCTGCTCGCTGTGCTCCTGGACCAGAAGATCCGGGGGGGAAGCAAGATCTACCAGAGCATCTTCTTCACGCCCGTCATGCTGTCCCTGGCATTGATCGGTATCATCTGGCAGCTCTTCTACAACCGTGACAGCGGTCTGCTGAACTTCCTGCTCGGTACGGCCGGCACGCCCCCCAGGCCGTGGACTGGTTCGGTGACTCGAACGTCAACATCTGGGCCGCCATGATCGCAGCTACGTGGCGCCACGCAGCTACGTCATGATCCTTTACTTGGCTGGACTGAAGGGTGTGGACCCCGCGCTCAGGGAAGCAGCGTCGATCGACGGCGCCAATGCAGTTCAGACCTTCTTCCGCGTAGTCTTCCCAGCCATGCGCCCGGTCAACATCGTGATCGTGGTCATCACAATCATTGAGTCCCTCCGCGCATTTGACATTGTCTATGTCATCAACCGCGGCACCAACGGGCTTGAACTGCTCAGCGCCTTGGTGATCCAAAACCTGATCGGTGAAGGACAGGTGATCGGCGTGGGTTCAGCATTGGCAGTGGTACTGCTGGTGATTTCCTTGGTACCGATTGTCTTCTACCTCATCCGCACCTTCGGCAAGGAGAAAGAGGCATGAGCACCATCGCCCGAACCCTTCCTGTCCAGACCGGCAGGACCGGCAAGACCGGCAAACGCCACTATGGCACGCACATCTTCCTCATCGTCATGGCCGCCATCTGGTTGGTACCGCTGGTCTGGTCGCTCTATACGGCGCTCCGTCCCAAAGCGGACACCGACAAATACGGGTACTTCAGCTTCGGCGGCAGCTTCGGCTTCGAGAACTTCGTCCAGGCCTGGAACCAGGGAGGATTCTCGAAGTACTTCCTGAACTCAATCCTGATCACGGTTCCCACCGTCCTGCTGACGCTTCTCTTCGCGTCCATGATGGCTTTTGCAGTGTCGAGGGTGAGCTGGAAGTTCAACATCACGCTGCTGATCATGTTCACCGCCGGCAACCTCCTGCCACCGCAGGTCCTTGCAGCACCGCTATTTGAGATGTTCAAACATGTTTCCCTGCCGTACTCAGTCAGTGACTCCGGTAACCTGCTCAATACCTACATAGCCGTCATCATCGTGGACACTGCATTCCAGATTGGCTTCTGCACCTTTGTGCTCTCCAATTACATGAAAGCCCTGCCGCAAGACCTGACGGAAGCTGCGTTGGTGGATGGCGCTGGAATCTGGCGGCAGTACTGGAACATCATCATGCCCCCCCTCTGCCGTCCGGCACTCGCAGCTTTGGGCACGCTGCAAGTCATCTTCATCTACAACGACTTCTTCTGGCCGTTGCTGTTTATCCAGAGCGGTGACAGGCTCCCGATCACCACCGCCATCAACAACCTTCAGGGCCAGTTCCTGAGCAACTACAACCTGATCGCGGCCGGTGCCATGATCACCTTGATTCCCACCATGATCATCTACCTTGTCCTGCAACGACAGTTCGTGGCAGGGCTTACCCTGGGCGCAAGCAAGGGGGTAGCAGTCCACAACGGCGTAGCTGCGGAGGAGGGTTAGCCCTTGTCCGCAGCTACGCGCTTTTTCCGTGCAGACGGCGGCCGGGCTCCCTCAGGGGGAGCGGCGGTGCTCTTGCGCACCACCATGCTGGTTGGCACTGTGGTGAAATCGTCCACCGAACCGGTGCCGGCAATCTGCTGAAGCAGGTTTTCGATGCTCAGGCGGCCCACGGCGTAGAAATCCTGGTGGATTGTTGTCAGTGGCGGCCAGAAGGACGTGGACTCGTCCAAGTCGTCGAATCCAACAATGCTGACATCTTCCGGAATGCGGCGACCCCGTTCATGCATGGCACGCATCGCTCCCAAGGCCATTTGGTCGTTGGCGGCAAATATGGCGGTGACATCCGAGTTGCCCGCAAGGTCCAGACCGATTTGATAGCCGGATTCCGTGGACCAGTCGCCATGGAGGACCGGCGGGGGCTTCAATACCGGCTTCCTCGAGCGTCCGCCTCCATGATTCTTCACGGTGTGTGGCGGAAAAGGACGTTGTGGGTCCACCGATATGCCACACCTGTTGGTGGCCAAGGTCCAGAAGGTGCTGGGTAGCGAATCGTGCACCCTGGGCCTGGTCAGTATCCACCATTGGGTAGCCAAAACCGGCGTTGGAATCGATGACCACGGCCGGGAGGTCCTCAGGAAGCGTTATGTCAGCGTCATCCAAAAGGTGGGCCTCGAAGATGACAACCACACCGTCGACCTGCTGCTCCCGCAGTCTTTCGTAAGCCCCCCCGGACACGGTTCCGGTGGTGGGGTCCTGCACTGGGATGAGCGTCACTGAATAGCCCGCCTGCGAGGCAGCAGTGGCGATGGCGTCCAGGGTTCGCATGTTGCCGAAGCTGGAGAGGGTGAACATGATGACACCGATGGATTTGAACTGGCCGCTCTTGAGCGCACGTGCGGCCCTGTTGGGTCGATAGCCGAGCTCCTTCATGGCGTCAAGGACCCGGTTCTTAGTGGCCTCTTCGACGTTGGTGAGTCCGTTGGAAACCCGCGAAACAGTTTGTGCCGAGACACCCGCGGCCTTGGCCACGTCCCCCCCAATGGAGGGTCCCCCCCGTTTCGCACGCTTTTTGGCCGCAGGCTTTTCGGACACCTCGGGCGGGACCCCCGGAGTCTCAATGGTTGTGCTTTCCTGATCCATGTTCACCTAAACAGGCTACTTGTATTAGCTTCATATTCGCGTGAGTAACCTCTCGTGCCCTGGGGGGGTTGCCCACGGGCGGTCGGCGGCGGCTACCGCGCTGGCGCGGCCGTGCTCTTTCGCACCATAAGACGAGTCGGCACCGTGGTGACGACGCTGGCCGGGGGTGTTACCGGCGATCTGCTGAAGCAGCTTTTCAATGCTCAGCCGGCCAACTGCGAGGAAGTCTTGGCGGATGGTGGTCAGTGGAGGCCAGAAGGAAGTGGATTCCTCGAGGTCATCAAATCCCACAACGCTGACATCCTCCGGGATGAGGCGCCCAAGTTCATGTAGGCTCGCATTGCCCCCCCGAGCGCCATCTGATCGTTCGCGGCGAAGATTGCGGTGACTTCCCGATTGCGGCCAAGTTCCATCCCGACCTGATATCCGGATTCGGTGGACCAATCTCCATGAAGGACAGTGGGCGCTTCGATGCCTGCCTCGTCCAGCGTCCGTCTCCAGGACTCCTCCCGGTGCCTGGCTGAAAAGGAGGACACCGGGCCCCCCTATGTGCCAAACCTGCTGGTGGCTAGATCGAGGAGGTGCTCGGTGGCAAAGCGCGCACCCTCGGCTTGGTCCGTATCCACCATGGGATAGCCGTAACCGGGGGGGCTTGAGTCGATGACCACAGCGGGGAGGTCCTCGGGCAACGTAATGTCCGCACGATCAAACAGGTGCGCCTCGAAGATGATGACCACCCCGTCCACATCTTGTTCCTTCAGCCGGTTGTAGGCGCCTGTCACGGTACCTGTAGTGGGATCGTGGAGGGGGATGAGGTTCACCGAGTAGCCTGCCTGTGACGCAGCGGTGGCGATTGCGTCCAGGGTGCGTCTGTTGCCGTAGGTCGAGAGATTGAACATGATGACGCCAATGGATTTGAATTGACCGCTCTTGAGTGCGCGTGCAGCCCTATTGGCCGATAGCCCAGTTGTTTCATGGCATCCAGCACCCGCTGCTTGGTCTTTTCTTCAACATTCGTCAGGCCGTTGGATACGCGGGAGACGGTCTGGGCGGAGACTCCGGCTGCTCGAGCAACATCGCCGATTGAGGGCCGCGGGCAGCTCGGGCACTCCTGACCAAAGCTGAATCGCTGTCCTGCGACGTGCCGGCCGGGCTAACGCTGTCTGCGGCATCCTCTTGTATGTTCACCTAAACATGCTAATCTTCTTTCAAGAATGTTTGCGTAAACATAGCGAGAAGAGAAGAATTTATCATGACAACGACGTCGCCCGTGGCCGACGCTTTACCCTTGGTCCGACCCCGCAAACTCGCGGGACGATGGATGGGGGTGGGCATTCGTGGGCCCGTTCATGGCAGTCTTCCTGCTGGTATTCGTGGCTCCAGTCCTCTACGCGTTCTACCTGAGCCTCTTCCAGAACCAGATGGTGGGCGGCGACAAGTTCGTTGGGGGGGGTGCCAACTATCTTCAGGCGCTTGGCGATCCCCAGTTCTGGGACTCCGTGATCAGGGTGGCCGTCTTCCTGGTGGTCCAGGTCCCCCATCATGTTGTTCCTCGCCCTTTTCGCAGCCTTGGCACTGGACAGCGGGCGTCTCCGCGCGACGTCGTTCTTCCGCATTTCAGTGTTCCTCCCGTACGCAGTCCCGGCAGTAGTAGCGACGCTGATGTGGGGGATTCATCTACGGCCCCCGTTTTGGACTGTTTGGCAGCATTAACGACTTCTTCGGGTTGGATTTGGCCGAGCCCCTCTCTTCCAGCTGGATCCTCGCGTCGATCGGGAACATCAACACCTGGGAGTTCACGGGGGTACAACATGCTGATCTTCTATTCGGCGCTGAAGGTCATCCCCGCGGAACTGTATGAAGCAGCAAACCTTGACGGAGCAGGCACGTTCCGGGTGATCCGGAGCATCAAGCTTCCCTCCATTCGTGGGGGGGCCATCGGCATCGCGAGCATCTTCTCGGTCATCGGCAGTTTCCAATTATTCAACGAGCCGAACATCCTCAAGGCCCTGGCCCCGAACTCCATCAGTTCCTACTTCACGCCCAATATGTACGCGTTCAACCTCTCGTTCGCAGGCCAGCAGTTCAACTATGCCGCGGCGATCTCCATCATCATGGGCGTCCTTACGGTGATTGTTGCCTACGTCGTCCAGCTCTCCGGCTCGCGAAAGGATGCCTAGCCATGTCCGTACGTTTGAGCCCAGCCCACTCCCGTGAGACCCCCGGCAGCGTCACCGGCGCCGAAGCCCACGTTCCCTGCTCCCAAGTTCAGTGCCCGACGCCGCGGGGGGGAGTAACGCGGCAACGGAGCTCCATCCTCCTCACCGTCCTGATGGGTCTCATGGCGTTGTACGCACTGCTTCCTTTGTTCTGGTTGCTGGTCAACTCCACCAAGACGCAGACCTCCCTTTTCAGCTCGTTCGGTCTGTGGTTCTCGGGCGACTTCGCACTATGGGACAACGTCGTCGGCACGCTGACCTACAACGACGGAGAATTCCTGCGCTGGCTTGCCAACACCGTGCTCTACGTAGTGGTGGGTGCCGGCGGGGGCGACGTTCCTTGCCACCCTGGCCGGCTACGGACTGGCCAAGTTTGATTTCCCCGGCAAGCGCGGCGTCTTCGCAGTGGTCCTGGGAGCGGTAGCTATTCCGGGCACTGCCCTTGCTGTCCCAACGTTCCTCATGTTCAGCCAGATGGGGGGGCTCACGAACACCCCATGGTCTGTCATCATTCCATCCCTGATCAGCCCGTTCGGCTCTACCTGGTGTGGATCTACGCCCTTGAGTCCGTCCCCCACGGAAGTTCTGGAAGCAGCGCGCATGGACGGGGGGGCAGGGGGGGAGTTCCGTACGTTCTTCACCATCTCACTGAGGATGCTGGCCCCCCCGGGCTTCATTACCGTCCTCCTGTTCACCGTGGTGGCCACGTGGAATAACTACTTCCTCCCCCCCTTGATCATGTTGAGCCAATCAACCTGGTACCCGCTCACTGTGGGGCTCAACAGCTGGAACGCCCAAGCGACCACGGCCGGAGGCGAGGCCATCTACAACCTCGTCATCACCGGATCACTGCTCACCATCGTGCCCATCGTGGGGGGCGTTCCTCTTCCTCCAGCGCTTCTGGCAGTCAGGACTGTCTGCCGGAAGCGTCAAGTAACAAGACCCGACGACGGCGACCTCCCGCCGTCGAAAATCTCCACAACCGCATCTGAAAGGCACCAATTCAATGAAGAACAACCATCGCCTCCGGCGGGTAGCCACTGCTGCCCTGGCCGCAAGCCTCCTGGTCGGCGGCCTTGCCGCCTGCAGCAGCTCCGGAACAACCGCAAACGCCGGAGCCGAAGGCGCCAGTGCCGACGACATCGCGAAGGCACTTGATACCGAAACCACCCTCACGGTGTGGGGGGGTTGGGCGCCGCAGCTCGAACCCATCGTGGAGGCCTTCGAGGCCAAGTACCCCCAAGGTCCAGGTCAACCTGGAGAACGTGGGAACCGGCAATGCCCACTACACCAAGCTGCAGAACGCCGTTAAGGCGGAAGCGGTGCTCCGGACGTTGCCAGATCGAATACAACGCCCTGCCGCAGTTCGCGCTGTCCGATGCCCTGGTCGATTTGAAGGAATTCGGCGCCGACGATCTCAAAGACAACTACACCCAGTCCACCTGGGGGGGTCCGTGAACCTCAACGGTGGCGTCTATGCACTCCCGCAGGACTCCGGTCCCATGGCGATGTTCTACCGGGCCGATGTCTTCGAGAAGCACGGCATCAGCATTCCCACCACCTGGGATGAGTACGTTGAGGCCGGTAAGAAGCTTCACGCAGCGGACCCCAAGGCTTACATCACCAGTGACACCGGCGATGCCGGCTTCACCACCAGCATGATCTGGCAGGCCGGAGGAAAGCCCTACAAGCTCGACGGAAGCACCAACGTCACTGTTGATCTCCAGGACGAAGGCGCCAAGAAGTGGACCGGCACCTGGAACCAGTTGCTCAAGAACGATCTCCTGTCACCCGTCACCAGCTGGAGCGACGAATGGTACAAGGGCCTGTCGGACGGAAGCATTGCCACGCTGATCATCGGCGCATGGATGCCCGCGAACCTGGAATCGGGTGCGGCAGGAGCCAGCGGTCAGTGGCGGGTAGCCCGATGCGACGTATGAGAAGGCGCAGCCGCAACGGCCGAGAACGGTGGCGGCGGCGACGCCGTGCTGAAGCAGAGCAAGAACAAAGCGGCAGCCTACGGCTTCCTCCAGTTCGCGAACGGCCCTGAAGTCCAAGATCCATGCCGAAAACGGTGGCTTCCCCCTCCACCACGGCCGACTTGGAAAGCGAGGCGTTCCTGAACTCCGAAAACGCCTACTTCGGCGGCCAGAAGATCAACGAGGTCCTGGTCCAGGCTTCGAAAGACGTGGTGCCGGGTTGGAGCTACCTTCCATTCCAGACCTACGCCAACAGCATCTTCAGCGACACGGTTGGTCAGGCCTACGGCTCCAAAGGCGACCTGAACGACGGGCTCAAGGCCTGGCAGGATGCCACGGCAAAGTACGGCCAACAGCAAGGCTTCACCGTTACCACCAAGTAAGACGTGGCGGGGGGGTCCAGGGCGTCCCCCCCGGTCCTGGACCCCGCTCCACCATTTCAGATTGGATTTCCCCTATGCCAACCTTCACTATCGGCGAGCAGGACTTCATGCTTGACGGTCAGCCCCACCGCATCCTTTCCGGCGCCCTGCATTACTTCCGCGTCCATCCGGATCAATGGGCGGACCGGATCCGGAAGGCCAGGCAAATGGGGCTCAACACCATTGAGACCTACATTCCTTGGAACGCCCATGCTCCGTCCCCTGAGGTCTTCGACACCTCGGGGGGGGATTAGACCTGGGGGGGCGTTTCCTGGATCTGGTGGCCGCGGAAGGCATGCACGCAATCGTTCGCCCCGGACCGTACATCTGTGCGGAATGGGACAACGGCGGGCTTCCTGCCTGGCTGTTCGACCGCGGCGCTGCGGCCATCCGAGCCGATGACCCGGTCTACATGGCCGCCCTCACCGAGTACTTTGAAAAACTCGCCCCCCCATTCTTGTTCCCCCCCGCCAGATAGACGGTGGCGGTCCGATCATCCTGATCCAGATTGAGAACGAGTACGGTGCCTACGGCGCCGACAGGTTCTACCTGGAGAAGCTGGTGAAGATCAACCGGGAAATCGGGCTGACCGTGCCATTCACCACGGTGGACCAGCCCCCCCAGGATGACATGTTGGCCAACGGTAGCCTGCCGGAACTGCACAAAACGGGCTCGTTCGGTTCCCGCTCGGCAGAAAGGCTTGAAACACTTCGCCGCCACCAGCCCACAGGTCCCCCCTCATGTGTTCGGAATTCTGGGTGGGTTGGTTCGATCACTGGGGGTGCGCACCACCACACCACCACCATGGAGCAGTCTGCCAATGATCTGGATGTGCTCCTGGAGCTTGGCGCGTCCGTGAATATCTATATGTTCCACGGCGGCACCAACTTTGGATTCACCAACGGCGCCAACGACAAGGGTGTTTACCAGCCGATCGTTACCAGCTACGACTACGACGCACCTTTGGACGAAGCCGGAAACCCGACGCCGAAGTACTGGGCCTTCCGCGAGGTTATCTCCAAATACACAACCCTCGACGACGACGACGTTCCGGCCCCGCCCCCAGCTTGGTTCGGCACTGTCCGTAAACCTGACGCAATCACTGCCGCTGTGGGATTGCCTGGACCGGCTCGGGAAGTGGACCTCGCACGAGGGAATCCGCTCCCACGACAAGCTGGGTCACTACTCCGGATTCACTCTCTACCGCAGAGGAATCGAAGTTTCCGGTCCCGCTGTGCTGGAGTTCGACGAAGTACGTGACCGGGCCCAGGTATTCCTGGACAGGGTGCCGGTGGGAATCCTCTCCCGGGATCACCATGAAAGGTCCCTGGCGCTGCCCCCATGACGCGGTTGGCACGCTGGAAATCCTGGTGGAGGACCAAGGACGCGTGAACTACGGTCCCCCGTTTAGGGGGAGTCCAAGGGTCTGATCGGAAATGCCCGGATCAACGGAGAAACTCTCTGGAACTGGGACATCCTTCCCTTGGAACTCGACGACGCAGTTCCGGTCTCAGCGGCGTTGGAGGAACAACCCTCCCTTCCTGGCGTACCAGTGTCCGGGCCGGTCTTTGTTCATGGGACTTTTGACCTCCCCCGGGGGGGCGGCGATACCTTCCTTTCCACCATGGGCTGGACCAAGGGCGTGGTGTGGATCAACGGCTTCTGCCTGGGCAGGTACTGGTCCCGCGGACCGCAGGCCACGCTCTACGTTCCCGGCCCCCTCCTGCGAAAGCACGGCAACACCATCACCATGCTTGAACTCCAAGCGGCCACCCATAGCTCGGTTTCCTTCGTGGCCAGCCACGATCTGGGCCACACGGATTTCTGACCATGACGATTACGCAGGCAACAACGGCCGGAAATGCTGCTCCGACGGGCCGGCAGTTCCGAATCTCCGCGGAATCAGGCGTAGATGACCGAGTGGTCTCGGCGGTCATCACGGAGCTCGGTGGCACCATCCGCAGCCTCACAGTGGACGGCGAGCCCTGATCGAGGAATTCCCCGAGTTCGGGCTTCCCAAACACTGTGAGGGTGAGATCCTGATTCCTTGGCCCAATAGGGTCCGGGACGGACGATGGTCTCACGACGGGGAAGACCTCCAGTTGGCCATCAGCGAACCCGAGCGTGGCAACGCCATTCATGGCCTGGTCAAGTACCGACTGCACAAAGTGGTTTGCCGCTCCGCCACTGACCTGACTCTCCAAGTGCGGATCTACCCGAGTGAAGGCTATCCCTTCCCTTTGGACGTGGAGACGACATACTCAGTGTCTCCGCAGGGGCTGAAGGTTACGCATGCCCTGACCAATAAGTCCGCCCGCCCGGCCCCTGCTGCCATCGGTGCTCACCCGTACATCCGGGTGGGAGCGACACCCATGCAGGACGTTTCCTTGACCATCAACGCTGCCTCTTATGTGGTGGTGGATGAGCGACTGAATCCCGTGGGTACGTCCCCTGTCTCCGGGACGCCCATGGATCTGTCCGCAGGCCCAAGGTGGGCTGGCTGCACCTGGACACAGCATTCCTGGATCTCACTCCGGCGCGGACGGAATGTACCGGCACCTCCTTGAGGCGCCCAACGGAGACGCCGTGGAGGTGTGGGGGGGCGATGCCAACTACCAGTACGCGCAGGTATACACCACCACGAGGTATCCCGCAGGAGGCCACCGGACCGCCGTTGCGGTGGAACCTATGACGGCGCTCCCCCAACGCTTTCAACTCCGGAGCCGGCCTGCGCTGGCTGGAACCAGGGGAAGAGTGGATCTCAACCTGGGGGATTTCACACCGTATCGGCCGCGCGCGGGGGCACCCACAACAGAGAAGAGTACTGAACATGGCATGGCTCGTAACTGGGGGAGCCGGATACATCGGCTCCCACGTATGCCAGGCACTCATGAATGACGGCCACGATGTCGTGGTCATCGATGATCTGTCCAGCGGCAAGCACGGATTTCTACAGAAAGGCGCCGTTTTCGAGCAGGGATCACTGCTGGATACTGGTTTCCTTAAAGACGTCTTCGCACGCCACGACGTTGCCGGCGTGATCCACTTAGCGGGTTTCAAATACGCCGGTGTATCGGTTGAATGGCCGCTTCACACCTATTTCCAGAACGTCACCGGTACAGGAAACCTGCTCGCCGCCATGGAAGCAGCCTCTGTGCGGGCGATCGTCTTTTCCTCGAGCGCCGCCGTTTATGGGAATACGGATGTGGATCTCGTGACCGAATCGACGCCCACGAGGCCGGAATCTCCCTATGGCGAATCCAAGCTCATCGGTGAGTGGCTCATCGCAGACCAATCACGGGCAACGGGGGGCTGCGGCATACGTCGCTCCGGTACTTCAACGTGGTTGGCTCCGGCATCCCGGAAGTCGTCGATGTCAGCCCGCACAACCTGTTCCCGCTGGTGTTCCAGGCGCTGAACGACGGCGCAACGCCAAAGATCTTCGGCACGGCATACTCCACGCCCGATGGCAGCTGCGTCAGGGATTACGTCCACGTTGCCGACGTTGCCGCGGCCCACGTGGAAGCCGCCCGGAAACTTCAGGAGGGCGTTGACCTTGAACCGGTCTACAACCTTGGCAGCGGTACCGGGGTATCAGTTCGCCAGATCATGACTGAGATGGCCTCTGTGACGGGGGATTCAGTTCGCCCCACAAATTTGCGCTGCCCGGCCCGGCGATCCTGCCGGATCGTTGCCTCCGGCGAACTGGCACGCCGTGACATCGCCTGGGAACCGAGGCACACGCTCCGGGACATGATCCACAGCGCCTGGGCCGCAGCCGGGAACCAGAAGTTATCAACCCGCTAGCAGTACTGCGCACTAACTCAAAGGAACATCATGATCGAGGCGCCTGAACTTTTGGCAACCATCACGGCTACCAGCAAGACCACTATGGAGAACAACCTCAACGCCGCCATCCAGGCTGCTGAGCAGCGTGCACGCGATGAGGGCCGACGTGGAGTCTTGGTGACACGAATCGCCCACGCGCGCTTCACGGTAGAGCTAACACCCGACGTACCCTATGGCTACACGTATGAAAAACAGGACATCTGACGAGCGCAAAGCAAGGAGCACCGATTGATCCCCGAAGTAGCAGGACTCCCGCCCTTGGAGTGGACGTCGTCCGCTGGTCACGCCACCTATGACGAGGCCGAGGGGACGCTGACGCTCACAGCCGCGCCCGGGGGTTGACTGGACCAACGACTCCCTCGGGGGAGAACCGCAGCACGGCGCACAGCGCTGGGGGTTCAGGCTCCGGCGGCGTTCGCGTTGTCGGCCAGGGTTCTGGTGGCCTCACCGCGGACAACGTTCGACGCCGGGGTGTTGACCCTGTGGGCGGACAGTGAGCACTGGGCCAAGCTCTGCTTCGAGTATTCTCCGCAAGGGGAAGCCATGGTGGTCAGCGTGGTGACCAACAGCTATTCCGACGATTCCAACGGGCCTGTGGTGACTGCCCCCCCGTGGGTTTACCTGCGGGTCAGCCGGGTGGGTCCAGCGTGGGCTTTCCACTCGTCACCGGATGGCCGGGAATGGTCTTTCGTCCGGCTGTTCAGGCTGGATACGGAGAAACCTGTGCACGTAGGATTCATGTCGCAAGCCCCAATGGGGGGGAGAGCTGCGAGGCGCGTTTTGACACCATCGAATTGACGGAAGAACCTCCGGCGGACCTCCGCGACGGAAGCTAGCGGCGCGCCATCGCAGGCCACGCTGGTGGAACGGCAAGCCTGTGGATATCCAGATGCTTGGATAAGCCAAACAAGGTAAGTTGGCATGGTGATTCCCTCCGTAAAAACTGCCATTGACCGTGCCCCCCGGAGTCTCCAAGGAGATCGAGGACGCAGCCTGGTATGTGCTCGGTCCGGCGCTTCACGGGAGACCTTCCGCGCTGGACGGCAGGACGTTGACGTGGACCGCGGATGCTGCGGGCGAGCTTCTCGAAAGGCTCGAACGCGGGGTCGGGGGGGACTCCAAAGCCCCCCCATGATGACCAACCTGCGGCAGAACCTGGAAGGCGCGTCCCGGGAGGCCAAACTGCTTGCCGTGGAACTGCTGTTCCTGCAATCCCTGCCGCTCGCGCACGAGGTCAAGTCCCTCAGGGTGAAGAGGCACGCGTCGCCGAAGCGGCGTCATGGGTTGAACCGCCCATCGAGCTGCCGGAAGAACTCTACGAGGGGATGACGGACCACGGTGTTATCCGCGACCGTACTGCCGAGTTCAACTGGACCATTTGGGATCACTTGAAGTGGCTGTGCCGTTTCGTGGCCCACGTGGACAGCCAAAGTACGGCCACCATCAACCAAGCGCTTGCGGACCCGTTGAAGTTCCACGAACTAGCCGCAGGGACGCCCGAGGATCAGCCCGCCCTTCGCCGCAGCATCGAGTACCTGGTGTGGCCGAGCTACTTTGAGCCCGTGGTGGCCGATGTTGAACGCCGGGAGATCCGGGACGCCTTCGCTTCACTCGTCGGCGGTGCCAAAGGTGACACGGACGAGGACATCACCGCGGACGTTCACCGCATTCGCCTCCACTTGGACGAGCAAGCCGGGCAGCGCATCGACTGGTATTCCCGCCAACTGGTGAGTCAGTGGCGCAAGGTGGGGGGGATCCGGGCCGTCGTTCCTGGCTCCTGCGCACGCATCACGACAACGGTGACCTCTTGGCCAGCTGGGTTGCCGAGGAAAAGGCCACTCTGGACGTGGAGCACCTGCGTACCCTCACCGCCGGCGTTACGGCTGGCGTGGTCCAGCATGCCGTGGACGAGGATTACAAGCACCTGGCTACGTGGAACGCGAAGACACCAAGACGGCTGTTTTCGCCTTCCTGACGGTCATGAAGCCGGGCGACCTCACGCTGTACCAGCATGCCGGCCGAGTGCGCGTTGGTGTGGTTCTTGGCGAACCTGAACACCACGAGGACAATCGCCGTATCCGCCGCAAGGTCCGCTGGTTCGAGGACAGTTACGCCATCCCCCGAGCTGCCCCGCCATGCCCAGCGGCAACTGTCCACGCCGGGCATCATCGTGGACGTCACCAGGGTGATCCAAGCCCTGCAGGAACTACTCCCTGTGGAGGCCGAAACCGATGGTGAGGACGAAGCTCCGCCCACCACCGTCGTCGAGGTTGTCCAGCAAGGTTTCCGGCCCCTGACCGAAGAGTTCGCGGCGTCCCTGCACATGGACCTCGAACCGCTCAAGGAGATCGCGGAACTGCTTGAAGAGAACCGCCAACTGGTCCTTTACGGTCCTCCGGGAACCGGTAAGACCTACCTGCCAAGCACCTCGCCGCCGAGCTGGCCGGTGACCACACCGACGAACGCGTGAAGCTGGTGCAGTTCCACCCCTCGTATGCCTACGAGGACTTCTTCGAGGGCTACCGGCCGGACAAAACCGACGATGGCCAGGTGTCCTTCAAACTGGTCGCCGGGCCGTTGAGGCGTCTGGCCGAGGAAGCTGCCAAGGCTGAGAATGCGCACAAACCGTACTTCCTGATCATCGATGAAATGAACCGCGCCAACCTGGCCAAAGTCTTCGGTGAGCTCTACTTCCTCCTGGAGTACCGGGACGATCGCATTTACCTGCAGTACAGCCCCCAACGAGCCCTTCAGCCTGCCGGACAACCTCTACATCATCGGCACCATGAACACTGCGGACCGCTCCATCGCCATGATGGATGCCGCCATCCGCCGTCGTTTCGCGTTTATCGAGCTGCACCCCCAAGGAAGAGCCGATCCGCGGCACCCTGCGTCGCTTCCTCGAAGCCCGCGGGCTGGACACCCTCAACGCGGACCTGCTGGACGCGCTCAATGACGCGATCGACGATTGGGACCGGGACCTGATGATCGGGCCGTCGTACTTCATGAAGAATGCGGCGCAGAACCCCCACGGGACTCCGTCGTATCTGGAAGTACGAGCTCATGCCGTTGCTGGAGGAGCATTACCACGGGCAGTTGAACCGCGCGCAACTGGAGGAACGCTTCGGCCTGGACCAGTTGCTGGGACGTCTTGCAGCCCGCTAAAGCCATCCCGCCCAGGCCGGGCCGGGCGCGCTTCTGCCGACAGGCGCCTGCCTCTGCCGGGCGGGTCATCTCCGGGCCGCGGCATATCGTCATGGACGAGCTCTCCCGTGGGGGGGTGGTGGACAAACTCGATCCTGAGTCGGCTGCGTTCATCAACACCAGCGGCCTGGCCAAGGCGTCGCCCATGGGCATGGGCCTTTACAGGATTGAGCCCGTTGGCAGGGTGGGTTCAGTCCGGACCGCCTCAGTGCAGCTGGAAGTCCGTCCCAAGGACCGGCTTGGCCTCAGCCGGCTTCTTTTCCTGCTCAGTTACGCCGGGGACCAAGGCTTCCGCGACCATTCCGTGGAGGCCGTGGAGCACCCGGATTTGTGGAGCGCGCTGGCCGAATCGCTCGCTCAGCTGGCAGATAAAGCCCTGAGCCGTGGCGTCCTGCAGGGCTATCTGACCGTGGAAGAGTCCCTGCGCACCGTCAAGGGCCGCATCCGTATCTCGGACCAGATCTCCCGACGCCGGGGATGATGGTTCCTCTGGAGGTCTCCTACGACGAATTCACGGAGGACATCGCGGAGAACCGCATCCTCCGTGCTGCCTTGGAGCGCATGGGAAAGTTCCCGGGGGTGCGGCCGGATGTCTTGAGCCGCTTGCGGCAACTCAAGGGAAAGCTCGACGCCGTTACCCGGCTTCAGTCCGGAGCGCCGCTCCCGCCGTGGCGCGCCAGCAGGATGAACCTCAGGTATCACGCCGTTCTGCGTCTGTCCGAGGTAATTCTTCGGAACGCTTCCGCCGAGGCGGGCGAGGGCAAGCAACAAACCGCGTCCTTCGTGGTGGACATGGGCCAGGTGTTCGAAGAATTCGTGGGTACTGCCCTGAGGTCCGCCATGAGCGCCCACCCAGGGGAGATGCGCCTCCAGTACGGTGCCTTGCTCAATGAAGCCGTCAGGGACACCGATCGCCTGACGGTACGTCCCGACGCCGTCCACTTCCTGGGTGGCCGCCCCGTGGTGGTCTATGACTCCAAATACCAAGCAGCCTCCGACGCCGGTGCCTCCCTGAGCGCAGACCACTACCAGTTGCTGGCGTACTGCACTGCCCTCAGGGTCCCCCACCGCTTGGCTCGTCTACGCGGGGGCGGGGGGAAATGAAGCTCCGCCGCATTCTCAACACGGACATCGACATTGTGGAGTACCCACTGGACCTGTCCCTGCCGCCGTCGGAAATCCTGGCCGCCGTAGCTGACCTGGCCGAACAATCATGGGGCGAAGTAGTACGCCAAGCTGTGGCGGGCCGGTCGGCGTCGGACTAGCCTGATAACTAAATCTTCACGGATGGAGGCATCATGGCCCGCAAGAAATCGTGGCGCGATATGACCAAAGGCCAACGGATCATGTTGTTGGTTAGTGGAGCGGTGAATATGGCCCTTTTGGGTGCTGCGCAGCGAAGCATCGGCAAGACCCCGGACGATCAGATCCGCGGCAAGAAGGCCATCTGGCGGGCGGTCTCCTTCATCAATTTCTTCGGGCCCGTCAGCTACTTCCTCTTCGGCCGCCGTCGGGATGCAGAGCATGCAGGGAAGGGCGCAGCGGCAGTAAAGAGCTGACGGTCAGGAGGGCATCTTCACCGTAAAAGTGGTGCCCTGGCCGGGGGACACTCTCCAGTGTGATGGTCCCGCCGTGGGCTTCAACGATGGCTTTGCTGATGGGCAACCCCAGTCCGACACCGGGGATGGCACTCTTGCGTACCCTGCCGGCGCGGAAGAATTTGGTGAAAGCCTCGGCCTGCTCCTGTTCGTTCATCCCCATCCCGGTGTCAGTGACCCGGCAGAAAACAAAGTCCTGCTCCTCCCAGGCAGCTACTTCCACATCCCCGCCGTCGGGGGGGGAGTACTTGATTGCGTTGGACACCAGATTGTCCAGCACCTGCGCAATCCGTGATGAGTCAACATGGGCTTCCAGCGCATCCGGGAGGTCCATCGACAGTCGGATTCCGGCCTTGGCCGCGCGTGGTTCTGCTGAGGTGACGCTGCCACGCACCAACTCCACCACGTCCACTGAGTGCGGCTGTATGACGATCTGGCCCGAGCGCACGGCCAGTAGGTCCGAGACGAGCGTCAGGAGCCGCTCTGCATTGCGCCTGACAATGTCGAGTTGTTTGCGGGCTCGGGCATCGAGGGCGTCCGGCTCGTCCAGGATGAGCTCGACGTAGCAAGGATGGACGTCAATGGGGGTACGGAATTCGTGGGAGACGTTGGCCACGAAGTCGTCCTTGGCGGCCAGCGCGTTCACCAGGTCCGTGACGTCGCTGAACACCACCACGGAACCGGCGAACTTCCCGGCGTCGTCCACCATGGGGGGGCGTGCACTCGCGGTGAAGGCCCGTTGTTCCTTTCCGGAGCCCAACCACACCAACTGGTCCGTGAACCTTTCACCCAGGACAGCACGACGCACCGGCCGCCGGTCCGCAGCCAGCGGCGTTGTCCTGTCCGTGTCGAAGATCAGCAACTGGGATTCGTTGGGGTCGTCGTTGTCCGGGGGGGGAGTTGCCAGGGCATGTGTTTGGCGTTGGCGGCGGTTCATGAGGATGTCGTGCCCATCGCCATCCACAGCTACCACGCCAAGAGGCAGCGCTTCCATGACGGTGTTGAGGAGCCGTTCCTGTTTGGTACTGACGCTCAGTGCTTCCTTGAGTGCCTCGTCCTTCTCTTCCAAGGCGCGCTGCTGGCGGACCATGCTCAGCGTCAGGACGCTGACGGAAACTCCGATGCCCAGCATGAGGATAGGGAACAGGAGCGGCTTGGTGAAGTCCTGTTCGCTGAGGGTTCCGCGCACGAACAGGGGAACCCAGACAATTCCCAGCGGTCCCAGGAAGGACATGACAATGGCGAGCTTCGGGTACAACCCTGAAGCGCACAGCCAGATGACCGGGAGTACCACCAGGACACTGAGGCCGGTGATGGATTCCACCGCGCCTTCCCGGGCGAAACCGATGGAAACCATGTCCAGGATGGGGGATGGTGAGGAAGCTGGCGAAAGGGAGCCGGTGCCACGGCACAATGATGCACAGCGCCAGCAGGAGTGCCTGGCTCAGCAGGAAAATGAGGAACAGCGGATTCTCAAGTGTGGCGGGGAAATACAGCCAAACCAGGATGGCTGAAATACAGACACACACAGACAATGGCAGTTGGCTGAGGACAACGCGCATACGCAGGGTATGTTCGTGGAAAGAGCGCCTGAAAACCAACAATTTCTTCTTGTCACCAATATCCCAAGTTGAAGGGTGGGTCATGGCACATCCACCAGAGATGCGGAAGAAAGTCGGTTCATGAGATCAGCCTAACCATAATGGATATACTTCTGAGGTTATCGAAGGGGCTGAGGGGCAGCGATGAGTGAAGCACGTGTGGGGCTGGTCATTGAAGATGACCAGGATATCCGCGAATTGGTACGCGTAGTTCTATCCCAGGCGGGATTTGATGTACATGTCGCGTCCACGGGATCCGCAGGTGTGACATCGGCCCGCGAGCTGAATCCGGACGTTATTACGTTGGATCTCGGCCTCCCCCCCGATATTGATGGTTTTGAAGTAGCTCGCCAGATCCGGAAATCCTCGGACGCCTACATCATTATGTTGACGGCACGCGCCGAAGAGCTGGACACCCTCATGGGTTTGGAAGCCGGCGGCGACGACTACCTCACCAAGCCTTTCCGTCCCCCCCGGGAATTGCGTGCCCGTGTTGAAGCGATGATGCGACGCCCCCCCCGCGCGTCGTCGGAATCCAAGAGCGTGCCGGAAGAAACGGATCCGAAGTGAGCCACAACGGGCTGGCAGTTTCTGCCGGTTCCCGCACCGCGGTCCTGAACGGCAAAGAGCTCAAGCTGACCCGCACGGAGTTCGACCTCCTGCTCGCATTGCTGGAGACCGGACGGATAGTGCGGACCAAGGCAGACCTCGCGCGTCGCCTACGCAACGAACCATACGACGTCGGCAGTTACGTCAGTGACGCAGACGAGCGCGCCGTTGAGGTACACATGGGAAATCTGCGCAAGAAACTTGGAGACAGCATCCAGGCACCACGTTGGCTTGAGACCGTCCGCGGGGTTGGCTACCGGCTGGCTCCCTCAAGCAATAGCTAAACCAGCCCAACTGGGTCGCAGTTAAGCGCGTTATGAGCCTCATAACGCGCACTACTGCGACCTACTTGGGTTAGCCGACGCACAGAGGCTCTCCAGATAACGTGAAGATCTTACGAGAGTGGGGGGGTTTCCAGCTCCCGGATCGTTGCTGAAACGAAGTGCTCGATTTCGTTGACCAGCGCGCGGAGCTCGTCCAAGTGGCTGGGCCGGGAAGGAGCCTGATGCTGATTTCCAACTCTGTGGCCAACCGACTCATGCAGATTGCACCCACCATGTGGCTGGATGTCTTCAGGCTAAGGACGGCATCCATGGCGTCTTCGATGTCGAGCTTTTCCAAGGCATGATGAAGCCGCTCCACACGCCACGGCAGCAGCTCTGCGTAATTACGGATGAAGGTGCTGATGATGGCTTGGTCGCCGCCAAGCTCAGCTTGGAGTTCGGTGAGGACGGTGGGATCCACCAGGCGTCGGTGCATTCTTCATACTCAGACACCAAACCCCCTCCCGCCTCCAAACAATAGATTCACGATTCAACAGTAGGACGCGTGGAACTTGCGAAGCGCCAATTAGCCAAAGATTGATCCAATCTTGAGCGGACTCAGAGCCACTCTTGATCCCGGCCCCACAAAGTAGTGAAAAGCAGATCTGGGTGTTTCCAGGCTGCATCAGGGGAACGGGAAACAACATGGAAAGTGCTGCTCGCACGTCACCGGGCCTCATGCTCATCATCGTGGTCTGCATGACTGTCCTGCTGGGCATTGGCGGGTCGGCCGCCTTCGCACTGTGGCAGCAGAGCGCCCAAACGTCTGTCACGGATCGATCCGTAGAGTCCGCACCGACCACCACCACCGCGCCCACCACAACTGCGCGTTAGTCCACCGCTGATTCCAGAAATTCCGTGAGCCGCTCCTCGAGCATGGATCTGTCCTTCAGCTGGCACTCCCAGACCGTCAGCACCTTCCAGCCGGCAGCTTCCAGCTGTTCCCGCTGCAGCGCGTCCCTTTCGCGGGTTCGTGTTCTCTTGGCTTCCCAGAATTCCGCGTTCGCTGCCGGGGGGGCGTGCTGCCCTGCCTTGCACTCATGGAAATGCCAGAAACAGCCATTGACGAAAATGACCTTGCGCCGGCCCGCGAACACAAGGTCGGGGGGGTGGCCCGGTAGTTTCGCCGTTCCGGCCTTTCCGTGGAGGCGGTACCGGTAGCCTTTCGCGTGCAGGAGCCGCCGGACCAGCAACTCAGGTTTCGTGTTCTTCCCACGGATTTTGGACATGTTGCGGCTGCGCTGCTCCCGCGTTAAAAGGTCCCGGCTCTCGCCCATGCATCAAGCCTACCCAGGCTCTACCACCACTGTTCGGGGGGGGCTTGGAAGGACAGCAACCGGATCCAGTCCGGGCTTGAATTCTGCAGCCGGACCCCTTGATGGCCGCTGCTGTTTCATGAACGACGACGGCGGCCTCCAGCTCTGCGAGTTTGGCGCCGAGGCAGCGGTGGATCCGGAGCCAAACGCCAAGCCGTAGGGTGTCGGTCCCGGGCGGTCGGTCCCGGGATGGTCAGCGTCTGCCGCCTCGGCGTCTGCCGTTTCGGCCCAGGGGAACCCGTGGTTGCCGGTCAATTCCAGCAGGAGCTCCTCACCGGCCGCGATGGCTCGTCCGTCCAAATAGGTGTCCTGGATTGCCACACGCCGCCATGTGGGAACGGATGACTCGGTTGCGAGGACGTGCCG
The DNA here is from genome assembly GCA_001313365.1 of Paenarthrobacter nitroguajacolicus JCM 14115. The sequence goes on along the minus strand of BBFS01000020.1, from coordinate 4,107 downwards.
GACCAGGTCGCGTGCCTTCAGGGCCGTTGCTGCCTCACTCCACGAGATGCCCCGGGAGCCCTCGGCCAGCCGGAACAGCGTGGTGCTGATGAGTTGGGTAGTGGTCTCTTGCCCCGCGATCAGGAGGAAGTAGCCCAGGGAGCAGATCTCCGGTGTGCTCAGACCGTGGCGGGCCAGCGCGTTGAAGAGGTTGGGTTGCGGTAACGCGCCTGATTCCGGTGACGCCACAGACTCCACAACCAGTTCCCTCAACCAGCGGTAGAAATCCGCGGCGCTGTGTGCCAATTCGAGTTGCCGGTCAGCATCCGGGCAACCCCAGAACAGTTCCAGGGAGTCCAGGCTCCAGGCCTTCAACGCCGGGAGGTCACGCACGGGCAGCCCCAACATCTCCAGCATGATGACAGCCGGGGGGGGATTTGCGGCGACGGCCTGCACCAGGTCCACGCTTCCCCCAGAAGCCAGACGCTGCGCGGCCCGGGCTGCCGATTCCCGGGCCAAGCCCCGAATACGTGGCTCCATGGCCGCCACTCTTGCCGGGGGTGAAGAAACCCGCCACCACTTTTCGGATCCCGGCATGGGTCTCGGTATCGTTGCTCGCAAGGATCGGCGGCAGCGCAAACCGGGCCTTCTGCAATATGCGCAACGCCTGTCCGCTCAAGGGAGTTACCGCCAGCAGGGCATTGGCCGGGCTGAAGTCCTGGGGGTCTGTGCAGCACTTCCCTCACAGTGTCGGGGCTCTGGAACACCCGGTAAGGACAGCGGCCGGTTTCGGGAAGTCCCGCTTCGGCAGACATCGCCGCGCTCATACCGGCAACCCTTCAAGCCATTCGCCTGCATGAGAGCGGAAATCGGTCGGATCCAGTCCGGAGGCACCGGCAGGAACCGCACCCAGGAACGGAACGGGCCAACTCCGCAGAGCCGCCCGGTTGCTGAGCTCCACCGCACCCGGCCTTGCCGGCCAGCTCCCGAGGACCACCCCCACCACCGGCAGGTCCGGGAATCCAACGCCTCCAGGGTCAGCGCCGTATGGTTCAACGTGCCCAACGACGGCCTGGCCACCACGCAAATCCAGCCATGCCTCCAAGGTGCGTGCCGAGATCAGCCAGCGTTCCGCCGTCGTGGTCCAACTCCACCAGCAACCCGCCGGCGCCTTCCACCAGCACGTGGTCGTGGCGGGCGGTCAGCTCACGAATCCGATTGGCATGGGCGGCGAGCGACGGCAAAGTGACCTCGTCCAGTGCCGCGGCAGGGACGGGTGCCATAGGTTCTTCGAGAACGACGCCGGCTTCCGACGTCACAGGATCAGCCAACCGGGCTACCTCGGCACAGTCTGAATCGCCGAGCGCATTTCCGCTCTGGCACGGCTTGTAAACGGCAACCGTCCGGCCGCGGGCATGAAGTGCGGCGGTGATGGCAGCCGACGTGATGGTCTTGCCGACGCCGGTATCGGTACCGGTGACCAGGATGACAGGAGGCAGTTTCATGATGTTCTCTCCAGGATGCTGCGCAACGTTGCGCAGGCTTGGTCGATGTCCGCCGATGTGAGGGTGGCGCGCGCCGTCAGGCGAAGGCGGGACACCCCCCCATCCGGGACGGACGGTGGACGGAAGCAACCCACACGGACACCGGCCTCATGTGCTGCTCGGGCTGCTGCAAGGGCAGCCTCGGCGGACGCATGGGAATGGACTGGACTGCTCCGAGGGAATGGTCGACGCCGGTACCGGGCCTTCCCTGCGCAGCTTGCAGTCCGGTAACCAGTGCGGCTGCATTGTGATGGACAGCCGTGGCACGCCACGGCTCGGCCTTGATGACGCCAATGGCCGCGAGCGCGGCAGCTGCCGCCGGGGGGGGAGCCAACGCGGTGTCGAAGACGAAGCTCCTGGCCCGGTTGACCAGGTGCTCCCTGAGCAACAGTGAGCCAAGCACAGCCCCCGCCTTGGCTGCCGAGTGCCTTGGAAAGAGTGGCGGTGACGATGACGTTGGGATGGCCGGCAACCTGGTTCCTGCGATGGCCCCCCCACCCTGTGTTGGATCCCGAGCCCGAGACACCCAGGCTATGGGCTTCGTCAACCAGCAGCATGGCGTCATGTCCTTCCGCCAACGCCAGGAGTTCCGATAACGGTGCCGCATCTCCGCCCACGCTATAGATGGACTCCACGGAGATGAGCGCCCGTGGCTGCGTGCGGTTGGCCAGCTTGTCCGCCGCATCCTGCACACTGTTGTGCCTGAAATTCCGCACCTCGGAGCGGCTCAACCTGAAGCCGTCGATCAGCGAGGCGTGGCATTGCTCGTCGGCCACGATCAACGTTCCCGGACCGCCGAGGGCCGTGGTGACTCCAAGGTTCGCCAGGTAGCCGGAGGAAAAGACCAGCGCTGCGTCCATTCCCGTCAGTTGTGCGAGGGCGTGCTCCAACTCCACGTGCAGCTCGGTTGTTCCTGCAACCAACCGGGATGATGTGGTGCCCGTGCCCCCCCACTTCGCGATGGCTTCCCGTGCAGCTTCGGCGAGCCTGGCATCCGTGGCCAAGCCGAGATAGTCGTTGCTGGCAAGATCAACCATCCGGTCGTTCGCCACGCGCACCAAAGGACTCCTCACCAGGCCCCCCGGCGCTCGCGGACCCGGGCCTGCTCCTCCAGCCACTGGGTCATGGCGATACTCACGCAGCCACCCTTTGTTTGGAGGTTTCTTCCACTGCAGCCACCATCGCAGAGGCCATCACGCCCACGTCGGTGTCGGAACTGATGTACGGCGGCATTGCGTAGACCAGGTTTCTGAAGGGGCGGACCCACACGCCATGTTCGACGGCGGTGCGTGTCACCGCGGCGACGTCCACGGCGTCCGTTAACTCAATGACTCCCACAGCACCGGAGGTGCGGACGTCAGCAACGGCGTCGAGCTTCAACGCAGGAGCCAGCCCCCGTTGTGAGACCGGCACCAACGCGTGCTACGTCGGCACGCCACGTCCCCCCCGTTGCAAGGATGCCGAGGCTTGCGTTGGCCGCGGCGCACGCCAAAGGTTGGCCATGAAGGTGGGCCCGTGCAGGAGTGCCCCGGCCTCGCCGGAGGAAACCGTGCGGGCTACCTCGCCTGTACATAGCGTCGCAGCGAGGGTGAGGTAGCCGCCGGTGAGCGCCTTACCAACACACAGAATGTCGGGGGACAACGCCGGAGTGCTGCGCGGCAAAGAGTTCACCGGTTCGCCCGAAGCCCCGTGGCGATCTCGTCCAGGATCAGCAACAATCCGTGGTGGTCCGCGATATCGCGCAGGATCCGCACGCACTCGGCCGGGTAGATGAACATGCCGCCGGCGCCTTGCAGCATCGGCTCCACGATGATCGCCGCGAGTTCGTTGGAATGCTGCCTGGCCAGCTCTTCCACTTCTGCCCGCCATTCTGCGATGCCTGCTGTGGTGGCTCTTGCAGCGGCAGGCGGGCGCGGTGCAAACACATTGCGCGCCAACAGCCCGGGGGAAGGACGAATGCATGCCGTCCACGGGATCGCAGACGCCCATGGCCGCGAACGTGTCCCCGTGGTAACCGCCCCGAATGGTCAGGAAACGCTGCCGTTTGGGCCGGCCGCCCGCCGTTTGGAATTGCACAGCCATCTTGAGGGCGACCTCCACGGAGATGGAACCGGAATCTGCCAGGAACACGCGCTCCAAACGGCGGCCCGGTTCAGCCGGTGCCATGGCCAGCAGGCTTTCCGCGAGCTCAACAGCAGGTTGATGCGTCAGCCCGCCGAACATCACGTGGCTGAAGCTGCTGAGTTGGCGTCGGATGGCGGCGTCCATGACCGGGTTCCGGTAGCCGTGGATCACCGACCACCACGACGACATCGCATCCAGCACCTCATGCGTCCGCCCCCTGCTCGTCGCGCAGCCGCAGCGCCACGCCGTCGGCCGCTTCCACTTCCCACAGCGGCAACGTGGCCGAGGCCGGCGCGTACGGGTGCCACAACGTAGCCCGGTCCCGCCCTATCAGCGAGCTCATGACGCCAACCTTCCGTGCCGGGAACAGTCAGCGGTCCACCCCCGAAGGCGTGACCTGCACTTTCATGCGGCGGCGGCACTGCGGGCAAAAGCGCGGCGGCTCCATCGCCAGGCGCTG
>BBFS01000019.1 GCA_001313365.1 Paenarthrobacter nitroguajacolicus JCM 14115 | reverse complement strand
GGTTGACCACGGGCAGGGCCGGGCCGGCTCAAGCCCAGCTAGCGCTGCCGGGCCACCCAGCGCACGGACAACGTGGTGCACACGCAGAACGCGAGCACCGAACCAAGGATCACAAACAGCGGCACCGTCCACCCCCCCCGGTAACACTGTGCACGAACCCGATGGCAGTGGGAGCCAACGCAGCGAAGCAGTAGCCAACGCCTTGCACCACGGCGGACATCTTTCCGGCGGCGGCCTGCGATTGTGCGAACTTGATGATGGCAATGAAGATCACCGTGATGCCTCCACCCTGTGCAACACCGCCCAGCGAGGACCACATCCACCACCACGAAGGCGCCAGCAACAGACCCACGGGAACGGTAAGCCACAGCGCGCTCAAGGTGACCGCGACCGCCGTCGTACTGGCGAAACGGGCCAGAAGCGGTACGCCCAGGCCGCCCACAATGGCGAAGATCTGGAAGAGCGACGAGCCTGCACCGGCGTCGGCGGTGCCCATGGCGAGTTCATCGGACAGGAAGCTCGGCAGCCAGGCGGTAACTCCGTAGTAGGAGAACGCCTGGCCCGCGAAGCCAAGTGTGAGGCCGACCGTCAGCCACCGAACACCCGCAACACGACCGGACGAGGAAGCCGGAGGAGCAGGAACCGCCAACGGAACAAAGGCCTTCCGAGCACCAACAGTGGGCACCCAGAACAGGATGGCCGCCAAGGCCAACAACGCGCTCGCGGCCAAGGCAAGCCGCCACCCCCACCAGCTCTGCAAGGGGGTGCCGTAGCCACGGAAGTCAGGAACGAGCCGACGTTCAGCGCAGCGGTGTAGACACCCATGGCCGTTGCCTGGCGCCGGGGCGCGAAGTCGCGCCGGATGATGAGCGGCACTGCGATGTTGCCGATAGTGATGGCCACACCAATGATGACGGTGCCCACCATCACCGAAACGCCACCGCCGCTGGAACGGACCACTACGCCGGCCAGCACACCAAGAAGCGTGAGCATCACAGCCACTTCTGCCCCAAGACGCGGCCCGCCAGGGAGGCCAAAGGCGAAGCGAGGGAGAAGCAGAGTACAGGGATGCCGGTCAGCAGCCCAAGCTCAACCGGTGAAAACCCGAGGTCCTGCTGAAGTGAGTCCACCACGGGCGCCACCGACACGAAAGGGCCCCCCCGCATGTTGAGGGCGATCAGCCCGATGCAGGCAAGGATCAGCCAGCCACGGGGAACTTTGGCGAGGAATTGGCTCATTGGACGCACGAAGAAGCAAGGAAATTAGACATCAGTTTCATTGCTATCACGGCGCTACCCGGCAACCGGCATCCGGAACCGCTCATCCCGCAGCTTGGAGCGTGGCCTCAATCACTGATGGAGACAGGACGTGCTGGGTGACCATGTGGCTTGCGCCCAGGATCGCGGCGCGCTGCCCGGCCATGGAAATGCCGATGCGCAGGTGCGTGGTGGCCAGGGGCAGGGAGCGCCGGTAGACCACTTCGCGGATTCCGGCCACCAGATGCTCGCCGGCCTCCCCCCCCACGCTGCCGCCGATGATAATTATGGACGGGTTGAGCAGGTTGACCACGGTGGCCAGCACATCGCCGACGTCACGCCCGGCCTGCCGGAGTGCCTGATTTGCCTGAAGATTGCCCTCACCAACAAGCCGCAGGACGTCCGCGCCGTTGGTAGCTTCCAGCCCCCTGTGACTGTAGCTGGCGCGCGACGGCGGGACCTGAAGCAAGCGCCTCGAGGCACCCGTGATTGCCGCAACGGCAGAGGACGTCGTCGCCGCGCGGGACACGGACGTGGCCGAGATCGCCGGCGGTGCCATTGGCGCCGCGCTGCAATTGGCCACTGCTGATGATGCCGGCGCCGATGCCCGTGGCTACTTTGACGAACAGGAAGTTCTCGTGGTCCGGCCAATACGCCGTACGTTCGCCGAGGGCCATGATGTTGACGTCGTTATCAACCAGAACGGGAACCGGCAGGTAGCGCTGAACGTACGTGACGACGTCGAATCCGTCCCAGCCAGGCATAATGGGCGGCTTCACCGGGCGACCCGAATCGTGTTCAACGGGGGGGCCGGGTAGCCCGATACCCATGCCGGCCAGGTCGCCCGACGCCGTCCGGATTCGGCCAAAAGCTCCCGGCCCGCAGTTACGACGCGGCCCAGGACGACGTCCGGACCATCGGCGACTTCCTGCCCCAATCGTCGCTCCGCCAAGACGTTGCCGCCGAGGTCGGTGACGGCAACAATCACGTGGGTAGCTCCGACGTCGACGGCAAGGACCACCCGCGCTGCCGGATTGAAAGCAAAGCGCGACGGCGGCCTGCCGCCGGTCGAGCTCGCTTCACCGGCGGGCCCGACGAGCCCCGAGTTGATGAGCGCGTCAATGCGTGAGGCCACCGTTGACCGGGCCAAGCCGGTGGTTTCGGCAAGCTCAGCACGGGTGCGGGCTTTGCCGTCGCGGAGGAGTTGGAAGAGGTTCCCGGCGCGTGAAAGATTGCCGACCTCTGGCGCGGAGGTGTACCCGGCGTCAGTTCCGGCAGCTGTTGTCATCCATTTAGTGAAGCATGATTGCTTATGCATGTCATCCAGCGGAAGTTAATCAGAAAAATCCCGACTTTTGCTAGACGCTCGGCAAAAGTCCCTCTAGGCTGAAAAGAGTTCAGAAGGCCCCCCTCCCGGAAAAGGAATCCAATGTCTTATTCGATCCAGCTGTATACCTTGCGGGACGCTCTCCAGGAGGACCTGCCGGGCACCATAAGGAAGGTTGCAGAGATCGGCTTTACGCAGGTGGAGCCGTACAACTTCGTGGCCATGGCCAAGGAACTGGGTGCGGCGTTGAAGGAGAACGGCCTGACCGCTCCGTCCGGGCATGCCCCCCCGTTGTTGTCCCAGGACCAGGACGAGATCTTCGCCGCGGCCAAGGAACTGGGCATCACCACGGTGATCGATCCCTTCCTTCCCGCGGAGCACTGGCAGACCGCCGAGGACATCCAGGCCACGGCCGCCAAGCTCAACGCAGCCGCGAAGAAGGGCGCCGAATACGGCATCCGTGTGGGGTACCACAACCATGCCTGGGAGCTGGAGTCCACCATCGAAGGCAAGACCGCACTGGAATACCTCGAGGGTCTGCTGGACCCGGAACTGGTCCTGGAAGTAGACACCTACTGGGTTGCCGTCGGCGGCCAGGACCCCGTGGAACTTCTGGCCCGCTCGGTGACAGGGTGAAACTCATCCACATCAAGGACGGACCAGGCAACACTGACACCAAGGCCCAGCAGCCCGCCGGCCAGGGCACCATCCCGGTCCTGGACGTCATCGCCGCAGCCAAGTCCTTGGAAGTTGGCGTGGTTGAATTCGACGACTACTCCGGTGACATCTTCGAAGGCATCACCCAGAGCCTGGCCTACCTGACCGCCGCAGCCAGCGCCGACGCAGCAACCAGCGCAGAAGGAGTGCAGGCATGAGCTTCGCCCCCCCTTCCACCCGCAAAGGCCCCCCCGTGGGCGTAGCCGTCATCGGTGCGGGCAACATCAGCAAGCAGTACCTGGACAACCTCACGGTCTTCCCCCCCGACCTGAAGGTCCTGGTCATCGCCGACCTCTTCGTTGAAACCGCGGAAGCACGGGCCAAGGAATACGGGATCGCCGAATTCGGCACGCCCGAGCTGGCACTGAACCATCCCGACGTCGAACTCATCATCAACCTCACCATCCCGGCCGCGCACGTCGAAGTCGCCACCGCGGCAGTCAACGCCGGGAAGCATGTCTGGACCGAGAAGCCTTTCTCCCTGGACCGCGAATCCGGGCTCGGCCTGCTCAAGGCAGCCGATGCCGCCGGTATCCGCCTGGGCACGGCCCCCCCGGACACGTTCCTGGGCGCTGGCCTGCAGACGGCCCGCCGGATCATCGAACGGGGCGACATCGGCACCCCCCCGCTGACCGGGATGACCACCTTCCAGACCCCCCCCGGCCCGGAATCCTGGCACCCGAACCCGGCGTTCCTGTTCCAGCACGGCGCCGGCCCGCTGTTCGACATGGGCCCGTACTACCTCACCGCCCTGATCCAAACCTTCGGCTCGGTCCGCAAGGTGGCCGCCGTCGGCTCCTCCGCCAAGGCCACCCGCATCATCGGTTCCGGACCCAAGGCGGGCGAGGAATTCGCCGTCGAGGTTCCCACGCACGTCTCCGCGATGGCACAGTTCGAAGGCGGCCAGTCCTCCCACAGCGTCTTCTCCTTCGAATCCCCCCCGCCAACGCATGGGATTCGTGGAAATCACCGGCTCCGAAGCCACGCTGTCCCTCCCGGACCCGAACTACTTCGACGGCGACCTGAAGCTTTGGCGGCCCGGTGCCGACGAACCCGAAATCATCTCCGCCACGGGTCCGGCGAACGGCCGTGGCATGGGAGCCTTGGACATGGCCCGCGCCATCCGAACCGGCGCCCCCCCGCACCGGGCCACCGGTGAACTCGCCTACCACGTCCTGGACACCATGGTCTCCATCACCGAATCCGTCGAGTCCGGCACCTTCGTGGACGTCACCAGCAACGCCCCCCCGTCTCCGCTGCCCTCCCCGAAGACTGGGCACCCGAAACAGCAACCCTTTAAGAACGGGCGACGAACATCATGACTACCCCCTACCCCCCTCCCCGCTGGGCGTTGCGGTCATCGGCTACGCCTTCATGGGCAAGGCACACTCAACGCGTGGCGGAACGTAGCCAGCTTCTTCGACGTTCCGGCCTTCGAGCAGAAAGTGCTCGTCGGCCGGGACGCCACCCAGGTGGCCGAAGCTGCTGCCAAGTACGGCTGGGCCGAGTCCGCCACTGACTGGCGTTCCGTGATCGAACGGGACGACATTCATATCGTGGACATCTGCGCACCGGGCTGGATGCACGCCGAAATCGCCACTGCCGCCCTGGAAGCGGGCAAGCACGTCCTGGTGGAGAAGCCGCTGGCCAACACCATCGGCGAAGCAGAGTTAATGACGGCAGCCGCCGCAAAAGCCCGGGCCCGCGGCGTGCAGTCGATGATCGGCTTCAACTACCGCCGGGTCCCTGCGCTTGCCCTGGCCCGTGAGCTCATTGCCGAGGGCCGCCTCGGCACCGTCCGGCACATCCGCGCCGCGTACTTGCAGGACTGGTTGAGCGACGCCGAGTCCCCCCCCATGACCTGGCGCCTCCGTAAGGAGACGGCCGGCTCGGGCGCACTGGGCGACATCGCCTCGCACGCCATCGACCAGATCCTGTACCTCATGGACGATGCCGTCACGGAGGTCTCCGGCCGACTTCAGACCTTCGTCGATCAGCGCCCTGGCGCAGATGGTCCCGCTGGCGGGCTGGAGGATGTAACGGTCGACGACGCCGCCTGGGTTAACCTGTCGCTCGCCTCCGGAGCAATCGCCTCGGTGGAAGCCTCCCGCGTGGCTACGGGCCAGAAGAATTCCCTCAGGCTCGAGATCTACGGTTCGCTCGGTTCGCTGACGTTCGACCTGGAGAACCTCAACGAACTCAATTTCATGGACACCACAGTGCCAGTTCGTGAACAGGGATTCCGGAGGATCCTGGTCAACGAACCCGAGCACCCGTACCTCGGAGCGTGGTGGCCGCAGGGTCACATCATTGGCTGGGAGCACACTTTCACCCACCAGATCCGGGACTTCCTGACCGCAATCGCGGCCGGTGAGGCACCGTCGCCGTCGTTCGAAGAGGGCCTGAACGTCCAGCACATCCTGGCGGCCGTGGAAGAATCCGCGGCCGCCAAAAGCTCACTGATCCAGCTCAACGCATCCGTTACTGAAGGAGCCTGACATGCCCCCGCCCGTACACCTTGTTCACCGGCCAGTGGGCCGACCTCCCGTTCGAGGAAGTCGCACGCCTTGCCTCCGGTTGGGGGCTATGACGGCTTGGAGATCGCCGTCTCCGGGGGACCACCTGGACGCCTGGCGCTGGGACGAACCCGGCTACGTCGAGTCCAAGCTCGCCATCCTGGAGAAGTACAACCTGAAGGTCTGGGCCATCTCCAACCACCTCAAAGGTCAGGCCGTGTGCGATGACCCCCCCATCGACTTCCGCCACGAAGCCATTGTGGCTCGCGCGTCTGGGGGTGACGGGGGAACCCGAAGGTGTCCGGCAACGCGCGGCCGAGGAAATGAAGCACACCGCCCGCCTCGCCAAAGCGCTCGGCGTGGATACCGTGGTCGGGTTTACCGGCTCCTCCATCTGGCAGTACGTCGCCATGTTCCCGCCCGTCCCGGAAAAGGTCATCGACGCCGGCTACCAGGACTTCGCCGACCGCTGGAACCCCATCCTGGACGTCTTCGACGAATGCGGGGGGGTCCGCTTCGCCCACGAAGTCCACCCCTCCGAAATCGCCTACGACTACTGGACCACCGTCCGGACCCTCGAAGCGATCGGTCACCGGCCCGCTTTCGGCCTGAACTGGGATCCGTCCCACTTCATGTGGCAGGGCATCGATCCTGTGTCCTTCATCTGGGACTTCAAGGACCGGATCTACCACGTGGACTGCAAGGACACCAAGCTCCGTCCGACCGGTCGGAACACGGTCATGGGTTCGCACCTGCCGTGGGGGGGTGACCCCCGCCGCGGCTGGGACTTTGTCTCGGCCGGACGCGGCGACGTGCCCTGGGAATCGTCCTTCCGGGCCCTCACCGCCATCGGTTACGACGGACCCATCTCCGTGGAATGGGAAGACGCCGGAATGGACCGCCTCCACGGCGCCCCCCCGAAGCCCTCGCCGCACTGAAGAAATTCGACTTCCCGGCGTCCCAAACCTCCTTCGACGCCGCCTTCAGCAGCAAGGACTAGTAAAGGACCGGAGTGATCCGCCCGACCTGAACAATGACCATAGCGTCCGACGGCGGCGCTACTGCACGCGCGTTTCGACCGAGGACTGGACCACTCCCCTGCATGCATGGCCACTTTTCGGCGGCCAAGGTACCCTCAACGTCAACAGCTGGTCGCCGGACTCCGGGCTCTTGGCGTTTGTGGCGTACCCGCGCGGTGACTGGTTTCAAGATCCAACAAAGGACTAAGCACGTGACGCTAAGCAATGGCACCTCCGACGGAACGATCCGCTGGGGGGGAATCCTCGGCACAGGATTTATCGCCGGGCTCCAAACGCAGGACCTAAAGGAGAACGGCTTCGCAGTGCAGGCCGTCGGCTCGCGCTCCTTGGAATCGAGCAAGGCGTTCGCAGAACAGTACGGCGTTGCCACGGCGCATGGCAGCTACGAGGATTTGGTGGCCGACCCTTTGGTTGACGTGGTCTACATCGCCACGCCCCCCCACCCTTCCATCACGCCAACGCGCTGCTGGCGTTGAACGCGGGCAAGCACGTGCTGGTGGAGAAAGCGTTCACGATGAACGCCCGCGAGGCACAGGACATCGTTCACCTGGCAGAGTCCAAGGGGCTTGTGGCCTTGGAGGCCATGTGGACGCGGTTCCTGCCGCACATGATCCGTCTCCGGGAGCTTATTGCCGCCGGTGCTATTGGCGAGGTCCGGAAGGTGGTGGCCACGCATAACCAGAGCTTCCCAAGGATCCTGCCCACCGACTCAACGATCCCGCACTCGGTGGCGGAGCGCTGCTCGACTTGGGCATTTACCCGATCTCGTTTGCTTTCGACATCCTGGGTACGCCTGCGTCGATCAAGGCCAGCGCCTCCATGTCGCTACCGGCGTGGACCGCCAAACGGCGGCAATCTTCGAATACGCCAGCGGTGCCCAGGCAATTGTGGATTGCGAGCTCGACGCCGCCAGCGCCAACCGTGCCATGGTCATCGGGACCGAAGGGTGGATCGACATCGAACACACCTGGTACAACCCGGTTCCGTTCACGGTTCATGCCGTGGATGGCACTGTTGTGGAGCGCTACGACCAGCCCGTGAACAGCCGGGGGGGCATGCAGTACCAGGCAGCAGAACTCGAACGCCTGATCCGCGCCGGCGAAACTGCGGGGGGGATCATCCTGCCGCCGGCCGAGACGGTGGCCATCATGGCGGCTATGGATGAGATTCGGAAGCAAATCGGCCTTCGCTACGAATCTGACGCTGTCCCGGAAGGAACCCAAGAATGAGTGATTCACCGCGCCTTGCCGAACTCCGTCAGCAGGAAGAAGAACTGGTCTTTTCAAGTTTCGACAACCACGATGCCTGGCGGCTCGGCTCGCTGATCGCCAACCACGCCATTGCATCGGAGTTCGGCGTGGCGATAGATATCCGGCGGCACAACATTGTCCTCTTCCGCTGCGTCCTGCCCGGTTCCACCGCCGACCAGGAAGAGTGGATCCGCCGCAAGTCGGCAGCCGTGCTGCGGTTCGAGCACAGCACGGCGTTGTTGGGCGAAAAGTTTGCCGAACGCAACCCCCCCCTTGGCGGCGGGTGGCTGGCTCCGGAGGACTACACGCTCGACGGCGGTTCGTTCCCCCCCATCCGGGTCCGCGGCGCCGGCGTGATCGGCGCGATCACGGTGTCCGGCTTGTCGTCTGACCAAGACCACCAGATGGTGGTGGACGGAATCCGCAACTATCTGAAAACTGTGGGGGGGGTCTAGGGCGCTACGCACCTTGGTATTTAGGGTGTGATCAAGATTGTGTTTCAACCGTTGAAACGACGTGTCAGTCGTGTAAGTATGGGGTAATGACAGCAGTTGCAGGGGCCCGAGGAGGGCTCAAGGCCCACCAGGATTCCATCAGGTTGCCCGAGGCTGAGCTGGTCCGTGACCTCAGGGACATTCTGGGCGCAAAGCTTGTCGCTACATCGGCTCGGTGAAGGAAACCCGCGCGGTACGACAATGGGCCGACGGCGAGCGAAAACCCTCTGCGGAGGTCATGACCCGTCTCCGGCACGCCTACCACGTCGCCGCCCTGTTGGCCGAGCGCGACTCCAGGGCTGTAGTCCAGGCCTGGTTTCAGGGTATGAACCCGCAATTGGACGACGTCCCACCAGCCAGGCTGCTGCGCGAAGGGCATGTTGATGAGGCAGCACAATCGGTCCTTGCCGCTGCCCGGGCCTTCGCGGCCGTCAGCTAACGGATGGCGGAGAACGAACTGGCCATCATCCCAGCGTCTGAAACGGTGTGGCGCATCGGATTCCTCCCCCCCGAACCCTGGGCATGGAGCGGATGGGAATGGGCCGCCGATGGGCGCTTCCCCCCCGGCCGCTGGGATGATGTACACGGCAACTTCCGTACCGTCTATGCAGGGTCAAGCCTAAAGGCGTGCCTTCTAGAGGTCCTCGCCGGTTTCCGGCCCGACCCTCGGCTCGCTTCGGAACTGGACGCGATTGTAGAAGACGACGAGGACCAAGTGCTGTATCCGAGCGTTCCTCCAGGGGAAGTCCCCCCCCGGGAATGGCTGGAGCTCGCGCCGCGACCCGTGCCGAGCTCTCCGGGCACTACTGCGCCGTCACCGCATCCCAAACCGTGGCAGCCCTGTACCCGCAATTTATCGCCGTGGCCTTGAGCCTCGGACTGGCTGACTTTGATGCCGCAGCGTTGAAGGATGCCAAGCCCCCCCGGAAACTGACTCAGCCATCGCGGCCTGGCTCTACGAGCGAACAACAGTCGACGGGGTCACGTTTGCCTCCAGGCATGGCGACGACCTTCGCTTGTGGGCGGTGTTTGAGCGGCCGGAAGACCCCCGCGGTCAGCCCGAAACTTGGTCAAACGCAGATGGTTGATCTCGACCATGATGCTGAGGCCATTAAGGAAGCATTCGTAACCCTCAAGCTCACGTGGCGCTATGAATAGTGCATTTCTCGGCATCTTCAGCCCCACTTTGGCACGCAGCCGCGCCCATCACAAAAGGTAACCTCCCGCCGTCGTCGTCCGTACCGGCACTTAGTCTGGGCAGTAGCCACCCCCGCCAAACGCGAAGGAATGCCATGCCCAGCCCTGAAAGTCCCCTCCGCAAGCTCGGATTCCTGACCATCGGGCTGTTCGACCCCGCTGATCCAGCTGCCGGCCACCGGTCGACGTTGGAGATCATCGAGCTCGGCGAGCAGTTGGGATTCGACAGCGCCTGGTTACGCCACCGTCACCTGCAGTTCGGCATCTCCTCCCCCCCTGTCGCGGTGATGGCCGCCGCCAGCCAGCGCACGTCCAGGATTGAGCTCGGCACCGCAGTGACCCCCCCCTGGGTTGGGAGAATCCCTTGCGGCTGGCGGAGGACCTGGCCACGGTGGATCTGCTTGCTGGGGGGGGACGGATCAATCCGGGCCTGAGCGTGGGCGAACCGATGCACTACGACACCGTGAAACATGAGCTCTATCCGGAATCTTCAGACACAGAGGACTTCTCATACGCCCGCGTAGATCGGCTTGCCCGCCTGGTCGCAGGCGAAAGAGTGAGGGACTTCTCCGGCAAGCAGGGCGTTGTGGAGGAATTCTCCAACCGGGTGGAGCCGCACTCACCCGGACTACGCAGCCGTCTTTGGTACGGGGGCGGGAAGCATGAAGTCTGCCGTGTGGGCGGGGGCAAACGGCTTCAACTTGCTCTCCAGCAGCGTGATTTTCCCCCCCGACAAGGATCAGGAACCGGACTTCGCCAAGGTACAGCAAGCGCAGATTCGGGCCTACCGGGAGCCGCCCACGCGTCCGGAAATACTGCCAGGGCGTCGCAGGGCTTAGTGGTGATCCCCCCACCGATTCCGCCTCGAATGCGCAGCGGGAGAAGTACCAGCGGTACGTCGACGAACGCACCCCCCCGCGCACGAGTTCTCCGCAGGGGGCCAAAGGCATGCTGTTCGCCCGGGATCTGATCGGCACCAGCGACGAAATCGCCGAGCAACTGTACGCCCATGAGGGTTTCCAGGAAGTTGACGAGGTGGCTTTCGCGCTACCCTTCAGCTTCGACCACGATGACTACGTGCAGATCCTCACCGACATCGCGGAGAAGTTGGGCCCGGCCTTGGGGTGGAAACCGACCGCATGAGATGAGTCGTTCAGTTCCTTCGGCGAAAGTGCCCCCCGAACAAGTTTCCCCCCCGCACGCATATGCTCGGGCACCCATACATCACCGTGCGATTTCGGGGGTACCGGCGTAGACGGTCGGCCCATGTCTATCACGGCAGGGGGGGCGGGAGCCAGGGATGCCATTCGCTTGGCATTCTCACCTTCGAAAGCCTTGGTCATGTAGTCAAGAGAGTCAGGTTCAGCTCCGAGGCTGAGGGCCTCCTCCCGCCACTGGGATACCGCGTTGGCGACCTGCTGCAGCCTTCCAATGGCTGCGTTCCTTGTCAGTCGAAAAGCATCTGCGTACTCCAGCAGGTCCCGAACGTCCCTGTCGAAGAGTCCGCCATTTGGGGTGAGCGGCGTTTCTGATGTACCTGTCGGCACCGGGTTCACGTCGAACGACGGTGACAGGCGCCAGCCTTTATTGGTTCGCAGAAGCCCGTGGTTTCTCATGTGGTCATCGGTGTTGTTGACCATGGCAATGAAAGCGGCGCGGCTGAACATCTCATTGGCATCCTGCGCGGGTTCCGCAGAGATGTGTGCAACTTCGGAAGCGATTTTCACATAATCAGGGTGCGAGTACGTGTCCAGCTGGAGGGCCGTGCGCACACTCATGTACGGGATACGCCGCTCACCGTCGCGGTCAAACCGCCGGGTGAGGAAGATGTGGGAGAACTCCGAAAGCTGCATGAGCCGCGACTCTGCGACCCTTATGCCTGCCCGCTGCTGGAGTCGGATGGCAACCATTTCCCATAGTTGCACGTTACCGACGTCCGATGTCTTCGGGAACTTTGCCAACAGCATGGATTCGTCGTCGTCCCGTACCCACGCTTTGGGCTGAGCACCGCCAGGAGAAGAACCGGCGCCTATGAGTAAGGAGTTCTCCGCCTTGACCTCTCCCGTTTCAGCGAAGAACCTGGCTTCCTGCGCGAGCTCCCTGAGGTCGCGAATTCCTGCACTCCGGCCCCATGAAGACAGGAACTGGCCTTTCTCCCTGAAGCGAAGTGCGCCCTGTCTGGTCGCATCATTGACCAACAGCAGGTAGCCGGCTTCCCCTGTAGGCGGAATGCGGCCGGTCCCCTTGGCGATGGCCTGTTGGCGCAGTTCCTCGAACAAAAGCTTCTTGCCCCAGTCATCCGGGGGGGAGGCATCCTGGAACGCCCCCGAACAGCTCGCGGCCCTGTGTTGGGCTCTGGGGGGGCCGCGTCGCAAGGGTAGCTCCGGGGAGACTTCGAATGCTTCTGCAGAGGACATCCAGCTGTCAGCGTAGGTGAAGGAGAGGTGCTCCCGAGAGGAAAGCCCATCCGTTTCAATGTCCATCACGCCGGCCAGGGTCTCGTTAACGAGCACCTCTACGCGCCTGATCGTTCGGGCAGCCACTATTTCCTCCTAGGGGGGGCGCGCTGCCTGCCGAGCAGGTGTGCCCGCGCCCTGCCAAGATCAGTATTCAGGGGGGATCGACAGCACTAATGAGGTCTTCAGCAATGCCCAACACAGAGGCAATCTTCATCAGGTGCTCGATCTTTCCCCCCCTCACCTGTTTCCAGGCGCATGAGCGTAGGACGCGATACATCAGCACGTTCAGCGACAAGCTCCTGAGACAAGCCAGAATGATGCGCCGACTCCGCAGGTTCTCACCCAGACGGCGCATTCCCTCACTACTGTTCATGTAGCTATCTTGTGACATTATTTGAGTTAATGCAACAAAATAGCTACCTTAGGTAGTCCCTCTGGACGGCCGTGGGGGGCAGCGCCCGCATGAGGCGCCCAGCGAATCACCGCCCCTTCAGCACATATCGCCGTTCAGGCGTCCGACGCCGTACTTGAGTCTGACCTCCAGCGCCCCCCCTCGTCGTGGAGGTACTCAAGGTAACGCCTGGCGCTCACGCGGGAGGTACCCAACTGCTCGGCGAGCTCGGCGGCAGAGAGGTCACCCGGCGCTGTTTTCAGTGCTGATTCAACAAGTTCGAGCGTCTCCACGCTGCAGCCTTTAGGCAGGGTCCGCTCGGAAACGCCCAAGCCGAAGACGCGGTTCACGTCGGACTGCTCGGCCTCCACCTTGGAGGCGTCCAAGCCTTGGTAAGCACTGAGGTAATGCTCCAGCCTCTCCTGCAGATCGGCTTGGGAGAAGGGTTTGATGAGGTAGTGGACGATCCCGCCGCGCAAGGCCTTTCGGACGGTTTCCACCTCGCGGGCAGCGCTGATGACCAGTACATCAAGGTCCGGTGCAACATCGCGCAGCTGGTGCATGAGTTCCAGCCCGTTGATGTCCGGGAGATGGATGTCCAGCAACACGAGGTCGGGCTGGAGCCTTTGCGTTTCCACCAACGCCTGAGCACCCGTATGCGCCACGCCCACCACCCCGAAGCCCGGCGTCCGCTGGATGAACCCGGCGTGGACCTTGGCCACCATGAAGTCGTCGTCGACGATCAGTACCTTGATCACGGCTGCATTGTCCCCTTCGTGGAGTCGAGCTTGTTGGAGTCGGAGTCGGGTTTGTCCGAGATAGAGGTGTTTTTGTTGAAGCGTGCAGTGAACACTGCCCCGTCATCATTGGATACCGTCAGGTCACCTCCGGAGCGCCGGCAGATCACCCGTGACAACGCCAACCCAAAGCCCCCCCGCGCATCGCCCGGCCCAGGCTCTTTCGTGGAGAAGCCTTGTCGGAAAATGTCCTCTGCGGAGCCGGAAGGAACGCCGGGACCGTTGTCCCTGACTGTGACTGTGACCGCGTCGCCCGAGTTAACCACCAACACTTGGACCGAGGCCCCCGGGAAGTCCAGTAACGGCGTCGAAGGCGTTATCCACCAGGTTTCCGACCACGGTGGTGAGGTCGCGCGACAGTTCCTCATTGACGCGCGGCAGGGCGGACTTCGGATCCAGCTTCAGCTCCACTCCGCGCTCCGTTGCCAGGCTGGCCTTGGCGATCAGCAGGGCTGCGAGCGCAGGGTCCTCGATGCGGCTGGTGACGTCGTCGTTGAGCCGCGTCCGGTCCACGGTGGCTCCATTGACGAACTGCACCACGGAATCGTATTCGCCTATTTGGATCAGGCCGGAGATGACGTGGAGTTGATTGGCGAACTCGTGGGCTTGGGCCCGCAAAGTGTCGGTCACGGTCTTGGTGGCGCCGAGTTCACTCTCCAGGGAGGACAGCTCGGTCCGGTCCCTCAACGTGGTGACGGAACCGATGTCGCGTCCGTGGGAACGCAGGGCAACGCGGTTCATGACCACCAGCCGCTCCCCCCCACGAGGACCAATTGATCCGCGTCTGACTGTTCGCGGGTGAGGACTATTTTCAGCGCAGGGTCTACGTGGAGGGATCGCAACTTCTTACCCACGCAGTCCGGCGGCAGGCCAAGGAGCTGCCTGGCGCTTTCATTGGCCACCGTGATGCGCTCGTGGGGGATCCAGAGCGACCACGCCTTCCTTCAGGCCCTGCAGCATCGCTTCACGGTTCTCCACGAGACCGGTGATTTCCCGAGGTTCCATACCGAGGGTTTGCCGTTTGACGCGGCGGGACAACAGGAGGGATCCGGCGACGCCCAGGACGCTGGCGACACCGAGATAGGTGAGCAGGTTGGGAACGGCGTCGCCTAGTCGCTCAATGGTGGATGGGTAGTTCCTGCTGATGGACGCAACGCCTATGACGTTTCCGGAATCGTCCAGGACGGGGGGGACGTGGGCGGACAGCACTGCTCCGCTGCTGCCTGGCAGGACACCTGTCCAGGCGCGCCCCCCCTCCATCACTTGACTCTCACCCAGCGGCAGGGGTTGCCCCCCCAACAGGCTGGGATCCGATGATGCCACTACGGTGCCGTCAAGTTTGGCGAGTGCCACATGTGATGATCCCGAAACGGTTCGCACGGATTCGGCCACGGCCGGAAGCTGAACCCACGCGCGGTTCGGCCTCCGGCAGCAGCGCACGGACAGTGGGGTTGCTGCCCAAGGCTTCAGCAGCCAGCAGTGCACGGCGCCCTTCATTCCGCTCGAAGGTGGCGGCGGATTGAGCCAGTGAAATGGCAACAACGGCAACAAGAACTGCCAGGACGATCAGCAACTGCAGCACAAGGTACTGCCCTGCCAGGGACATGCCTCTTCTTCGAGACAGTCGAGTGAGTCGAGTCACTGCCGGGTTCCTTCGGTGGCGCCTGGGAGGGGGAGGAGCTGACAACAGCTTCCCCCCCGTGGCGTATCGGAACTATACCCCCCCAGCGGCACGAAAGACCAGTTCAGACCGCAGAAACCCGTGAACGCAATGAACTTAAAGATCACTGCGAACACAAGAGTGATCCCTGTCACTTACGCGCCTAGCATCAAATCAACGGGGGCACAACGCTGTTCGCCCTACACCGAATTTTCGATGATGAGAAGAGGAACACCATGCGCCAGATCCGCGCATTGCGAGTCGCCGCCGTCGCCGCCGGCATCGCCTGATGGCCACCGGCTGCGGTGCCACAGGTAAGTCCACCGGTTCTGACAGCACCGGCGCAGCAGGACCCATCACCGGACTCCAGATCATGGTTCCAAACACTCCCGGAGGTGGCTATGACACCACCGCACGGGCAGCAGCCAAGGTACTGGACGACGAGAAGATCTCCACCAACACCGAGGTGTTCAACCTTGCCGGCGCGGCGGAACGGTTGGCCTTGCCCGCATCGTCAATGAAAAGGCAACGGCGACCTCACCATGCTCATGGGCCTGGGCGTTGTTGGAGCAAGCTACACCAACAAGTCGGAGTCGAAGCTGACGGAGACCACCCCGCTGGCAAAACTCATCGAGGAACCCGGCGCCATCATGGTCAGCAAGGACTCCCCGTACAAGACCATCGATGACCTGGTGACGGCGTGGAAGGCCAACCCGGCTTCCATCGCAGTGGGTGGCGGTTCTTCGCCCGGCGGCCCGGACCACCTCCTGCCCATGCAGTTGGCCGGCGCGGTGGGCATCGATGCCACCAAGGTCAACTTCGTCTCATACGACGGCGGTGGCGACCTTCTCCCGCCATCCTTGGCAACAAGCTCGGCTTCGCCGCTTCCGGCGCCGGCGAGTACCTGCAGCAGATCAAGTCCGGCGAGATCCGGGTCCTGGCCACCAGTGGCGAGAACCGCTTGGAAGGTGTGGACGCTCCCACGCTGAAGGAATCCAACATCGACCTGGTCTTCACCAACTGGCGCGGCGTTGTGGCCCCCCCTCCGGGCATCAGCGAGGACGACAAGAAGTCCCTGATCGCCGCCCTTGAGAAGATGCACGCCTCCGCCGGCTGGAAAGAAGCACTCAAGACCCACAGCTGGACCGACGCTTTCGTAACCGGCGACGAATTCCAGACGTTCCTGACAGACCAGGACAAGCGGGTGGCGGACGTCCTGACCAAGCTCGGGTTGGCGTGAGCTCCTTAGCCACAGGCCTGAAAGGCCGCGCCGAGCTGGGGGGGGTAGCCCTCCTGCTCGGCGTGGTCGGCGTCCTGGTCTTCCTGGACGCGAACGGCTTGGTCACCCCTTACTCTCAGTCGGACCCGGTGGGTCCGAAGACCGTCCCGTTCATTGTTTCCGGTCTGCTGATTATCTGCGCCGTTCTGCTTGCCATCAATGTCCTCCGCGGCGGCAAGGGTGAGGCCGAGGGCGGCGAAGACGTTGACCTGGCACACCCTGCCGATTGGAAGACTGTCCTTCCGCTGGCCGGAGCGTTCATCCTGAATATCCTGCTCATCGACTGGGCAGGCTGGGTCATTTCCGGAACGGTCCTCTTCTGGGGGGGCAGCGTGCTGGCACTCGGCAGCCGACGCTACATCCGTGACGGCCTTATTTCCGTTGCCTTGTCCTTGCTCACCTTCTACGGCTTCTACCTCGGCCTGGGCATCGCGTTGCCGGCCGGGCTCCTGGAAGGAATCCTCTGATGGACGTCTGGTCCTCCCTGATGGACGGTTTCGCGACCGCCCTGACCCCCCATGAACCTCTTGTTCGCCGTGATCGGCGTACTCTTGGGCACCGCCGTCGGTGTCCTTCCCGGGCTGGGCCCGGCCATGACTGTGGCGTTGCTGCTTCCGGTCACCGCCGCCCTGGAGCCCACCAGCGCCTTCATCATGTTCGCCGGCATCTACTACGGCGGCATGTTCGGCGGTTCCACCACTTCCATCCTCCTCAACACACCCGGTGAATCGTCGTCGGTGGTGACTGCCATCGAAGGCAACAAGATGGCCAAAGCCGGCAGGGCCGCACAGCGCTTGCCACAGCGGCCATCGGCTCGTTCATCGCCGGCACCATTGGCACCGCGCTACTGGCGGTCTTCGCACCCATCGTGGTGCAGTTCGCCGTCAGCCTGGGTGCTCCCAGCTACTTTGCCATCATGGTCCTCGCATTGCTGGCGGTGACCGCCGTCCTTGGCTCGTCCAGGCTCCGCGGCTTTGCGTCGCTGGCCCTTGGTTTGGCCATCGGGCTGGTGGGCATCGACTCCGTGACCGGCCAACGCCGCCTGACCTTTGGTCAGCCACTGTTGGTGGACGGTTTGGACATTGTGGTGGTCGCCGTCGCGATCTTCGCCGTGGGTGAAGCCCTCTGGGTTGCGGCCCACCTGCGTCGCACGCCGCTCCATGTCATCCCCCCCGTGGGTCGTCCCTGGATGGGCAAGAAGGACTGGGGACGTTCCTGGAAGCCCTGGCTTCGCGGCACCGCCTTTGGCTTCCCGTTCGGTGCCCTGCCCGCTGGTGGCGCCGAGATCCCCCACGTTCCTCTCCTATGTCACTGAGAAACGGCTCACCAAGCACCCGGAAGAGTTCGGCAAGGCGCTATTGAAGGCGTCGCCGGACCAGAGGCGGCCAACAATGCCGCCGCCGCCGGAACCATGACGCCACTGCTCGCACTCGGCTCCCCCCACCAACGCAACAGCCGCCGTCATGCTTGCAGCCTTTACGTCCTACGGCATTCAGCCAGGCCCGCAGCTGTTCTCCAGCGAAGGACCGCTGGTGTGGGCACTCATTGCGAGCCTCTTCATCGGCAACTTCCTGCTCCTGCTCATCAACCTGCCCTTGGCACCGGTCTGGGCAAAGCTGCTGCAACTCCCCCCGCCCCTACCTCTACGCGGGCATCCTGTTCTTCGCTACCCTGGGTGCCTACTCGGTCAACCTGCAGGCTTTCGATCTTGTGATCCTGTTGGTGCTCGGTGCCCTCGGATTCATGATGCGGCGCTTTGGACTTCCGGTCCTGCCGCTGATCCTCGGCGTCATCCTGGGCCCGCGCATTGAGGGCCAGCTCCGCAAGACGCTGCAGCTGAGCGCCGGCGATCCCGCCGGCCTGTTCAGCGAGCCCATCGCGATTGTGGTTTACATCATCGTGGCGCTCATCCTGGCCTGGCCGCTGATCTTCAAGCTCATCCGCCGCAACCGTCCCGTTGCAGCCACAGTGGTCCCGGGTAACTCCGGCGCCACAGTCCCGAGGGAGGCCGGCGGCGTCAGCCACGGCAGCCACCGCGCCGACGGAACGGCAGACGGCGACGGCGGAAGTGACGGCTAGCCTGGCGCTTGGCACTGCCAGCCCCCCCATCCCCCCCAACAACCAAGCCAACAAGGAGAAACCATGACCATCGTGGTGGGATACGTCCCCCCCACACCGGAAGGCGAAGCGGCTTTGACGCAGGCCATCGCCGAGGCCAAGAAGAGCAATGCCACCCTGCTGGTCATCAACTCTTCCAAGGGCGACGCCTGGTGGACAACCGGTACGCCCAGGAGCCGGACATCCAGAGCATCGAGGACCGGCTCGCTGATCAGGCATCCAGCACATCATCAAGCAACCGGTCCGTGGCCATGACGCGGCTGCCGAAGTCCTGGACGCAGCCGACGAGAATGATGCCGATCTGATTGTCATCGGCCTTCGCCGCCGCAGCCCGGTAGGCAAGCTCATCATGGGCAGCGTCTCCCAGCGGATCCTGCTGGAGGCAGACTGCCCGGTCCTGGCGGTCAAAGCGGACTAACTTCATAAATCACGACGCGGCTGGTCACTTAGGTGACCGGCCGCCGTCGTGCGTTGGGCCTCCCTCGGAAAGAGCCAAGATGGGGTTGCACCCGGATGCAGTGCCAGGCTCGAAAAACCGCACCCTTTGCCGCCAAATGCACCCACGAGGACTGGAGCGTGTGGCGAGAAAGGGCGCGATACGAAGCCGAACACTACCAAAGTTGCCAAAACGATTTATCGCGGGCTGGGAGAAACACTAAGCGGAATTGAAGAAGGGTGTCAACGACAAAATCCTGGCGGGTTTTTTGGCAACGGCGGCCGGGCAAAGTGACTCTTGACACTCCTAAAGCGACCGCTCTATGGTGTTGCCAAGTCGTTTTGGCAAAACGATTCTTCACCCCAAACAGTCTTGCCATCCCGTTCGAGAGAAAGTGAGTCGACAGCGATGTCCACTCGAAACACCATCTCCAGGCTCGTCACCCTTGGCGGCATCTGCACCGCCGTCGCACTCGCGGCTACCGGATGCGGCGCAGGGGGCCCGGCACCAACGTCGGGTAGCGCCGCAGGCACCATCAACGTCCTTGTGGAAGCAGGCGGTCACGCCGAACTCACCGGCGTTGCCGAACAGTGCAAGAAGGACACCGGAATCGACGTCAACTTTGTGGAACTGCCTTACGACGGCATGTTCAACCGGCTCTCCAGTGAATTTTCTTCCGGCAACGTTTCCTTCGACGTCGCCGCCCTCGACTCCGTGTGGCTTCCAAGCTTCAAAGACGCCGTCCAGCCCATCGACGAAATCTTCACTGATGAGCCAAGAAGGACATTTTCCCCCCCGCACTGGTCAAGGAAGCAAACGTGGACGGCCACTTCATCGGCCTGCCGGCATGGACCAATGCCGAGATCATCCTCTACCGCAAAGACCTCTTCGAAGACGCCAAAAACAAGGCCGATTTCCAGGCAAAGTACGGCTACGAACTCGCCGCACCCACCACATGGAAGCAGTACCAGGACATCTCGGAGTTCTTCACCAAGGACGGAATGTACGGCACGGATGTGAAGGGCGCCGTGGAAACTGAATGGCTTGCCCACGTCCTGCAGGCCGGGTCCCCCATGGTCCTCGACGGCGACAACGTAGTAATCGATAACGCAGCCATAAAGAAGCACTCGACTTCTACGTAAGCCTGACAAAGTCGGCGCCTCCGGGTGCTGCACAGGTTGACTGGGCCGCAGCGCAGAACTTGTTCAACCAGGGCAAGACCGCCATGACCCGCTTCTGGGCGCACGCTTACCGTCAGATCCCCCCCAAGGATTCACCGGTGGCAGGCAAAGTGGGAGCCGCAGCAATGATTGGAGGCAGCGCCGGCGTCGCAGGTGTGCCGGGACCTTGGTACCTGTCCGTCCCGAAGGCCACCAAGAACGCAGACTCCGCAAAGAAGTTCATCAAGTGCGCCTACGACCATAACGGCTTGGGCATTGAATCCAGCCTTGGCCTGGCCTCCCGCATCTCCGCGTTCGAGAAGTACCAGGACCAGCCCGGATACGAGAGCTTCAAACCACTGATCGAAACCCTCAACGGCAAAGCTACAGCTACCCGCCCGGCAACAGCCAAGTGCAGCAGATCGTTGACACCGTGCTGGTCCCGCTCCTGCAGAAGGCAGTGGCCGGCGGCGACTCCGCAACCCTCCTGGCCGAAGCAAGAAGCAGATCCAGGACCTCCTCAAGTAAAGACTCCGCGGCCGGCACCCGGAACCATAAACCCCCGTGTCGGCCGCGGCCCCCCCAACCAGCAGAAGAGAAAATCGTGCGCATCTCCGATCGCCGCTTCGCCCTATACCTGATGACCCCCCCGGCGGCGTTGTTCCTGGCCGTCTTCGTGGCCTACCCGCTGTTCCGCCTCATTGCAGACAGCTTCTTTAAGATCTCGCCCATCGCCGGCGGCCCGCGTGACTTCGTGGGATTCCAGAACTACGTCACCGCATTCGCCTCCGAAGCCTTCATGGGGGCAGGGTGGCGAACCCTCGCCTACACCTTGGTGGTAGTCACCCTCGAGTTCGCCCTCGGCCTGGGAATGGCGCTCCTGTTCACCACGCTCGGGCGCAGCTCGCAGGTTTGGCGGACCGTCTTCCTGTATCCGCTGATGATCGCCCCGATTGTTGCCGGCCTGCTGTGGAAGTTCCTGATGATCGACAACTTCGGCCTCATCGGAACCCTCTTGCACCAGGCGGGTATCCTCTCCAACCCGAACCAGATCGGGTGGTTGTCAGATCCGAACATTGTGCTGTTCTCGGTGGCTATCCCGGACATCTGGCTCACCACCTCCTTCATGTGCCTCGTGCTGTTCGCCGGCCTCCAGAACATCCCCGGTGACCTCATTGAAGCTGCGCGCTTGGATGGCGCCAGGCACCTGCCCTCCTGTTCCAGATCATCCTCCCGCTCCTCCGCCCGGTGATCGCAGTGGCTCTGGTTGTCCGGGGGGGAATCGACGCCGCCCGCGCCTTCGACACCATCCTGATTCAAACCAACGGCGGCCCCCAGTCCGCCTCCGAAACCATGAGCCTGCTGATCTACCGCACCATGATCCGCTTCGGCGATCCCGGCCTGGCCAGCGCCATGGAACTATCTACCTGCTGGCGATGCTCGCCGTCGCATTCTTCGCGGTGGCCACCATCTGGCGGCCAGGAAAGGACAACTGATGAGCTCCCGGACCGCGATTTCACGGAACCGAGCCGCAACTGAGGGCGACGTGACCAGCCAAGCCGCACAGCCGACGTCGAAAGTCACCGCATCCCGGAGCCTGCGCAAGCGTCGCGGCGTCAACCGCGAAGCTGGAAGCCGGACGCCGAAGCACCCGGACCATCCTGTGGATCCTGTTGGCAGTGGCCATGGTGCTGTACGGCTTCCCGTTCCTGTACCTGCTGTTTACCTCGTTCAAGACGCCGATCGACACCATCGCCGTTCCGCCCACCATTCTTCCCAGGGAATGGACGTTGGAGAACTACGCCAACGCGCTGGGCCGGAGCGGAGTGCTGGCTTCGTTCATCAACAGCGTGCAGACAGCCATTATCAGCACGCTGCTGTCACTGGTCCTGGCTATCCCTGCCGCCTACGGCATCACGCGCTACAAGACTCCCAGCGGCCGCGTGTTCATCATGGCTGCACTGGTGACGCGCATGGTCCCTCCGGTGGCCATCGGCATCCCGCTGGCGTCAATGATGTCCTCCGCAGGCTCGCGGACACGCCCATCGCTTTGTCCATCGCCCACACCACCATCTCGTTGCCACTGTCCATCTGGCTCATGTCCAGCTTCTTCGAGGCCGTGCCCCGGGACTTGGAGGAAGCGGCAACGGTTGATGGCTGCAGCAGGCTCGGAGCGCTCTGGCGGGTGGTCATCCCTGTGGTCTCCGGAGGCATCGCAGTCACCGCGATATTCGCCTTCCTGGCCTCGTGGAACGAATTCCTGTTCGCTCTCCTCATGACCGCCATCCGCTCACAAACAACCCCTGTGGTTATCGCGAACTTCCAGACCCAGTTCGGACTGGACTGGGGGGGATCCATGACCGCACTCGCAGCGGTCTACTCGATTCCCGTCATCCTCCTGACCCTCCTCCTGCAGCGCAAAATCGTTGCAGGCATGACGCTCGGCGCTGTTAAGGGCTAAGGAAATCTTCAAGCTAAGAGAGGACCCCATGTCCAACAACTACTACGACGTCACCACGTGGCCAATCGGTAACGCGTCCGAGGACGTTGGTGAAGTCATCAACAGCATCATCGCGGACATCAAGGCCCGCCAGACGGTCACGGATGAGAACGACGGCGGCAAGCCGGGAGCGGTGATTTACCTTCCGCCCGGGGGGGACTATCGCCTCCGCACGCAGGTGGTCATCGATGTCAGCTTCCTCAAGATCCAGGGCTCGGGGGGGCACGGCTTTACGTCCTCGAGCATCCGGTTCAACGTTCCCGAGGAAGAATGGCCGGACCTCCATGAGTTGTGGCCAGGCGGAAGCCGCGTCATCGTCGACATTCCGCTTAGTGACGACTCGCCCGGCAAGGACGAGTCCAAGGGCGCCGCTTTCTACATTGAGCGGAGCGGGAGCCCCCCCGAATCAGCTCAGTGGAATTCTCCAACTTCTGCATCGATGGGTTGCACTTCACCCCCCCGGATGGTTCAGGGCTGCCTGCAGAGAACAGCTACGTCAACGGCAAGACCGGCATCTATGTGGCAAGTGCCAATGACTCCTTCCGGGTAAACGCGATGGGATTCGTCTACCTCGAGAATGCGCTCACCATCTATAAGGCGGACGCCCTTTCCCTTCACGACAACTTCATTGCCGAATGCGGAAGCTGCATCGAACTCCGTGGCTGGGGGGGCCAGGCGTCCAAGATCACCGATAATCTGATGGGGGGGGCCGGATTCAAGGGTCACTCGATCTACGCCCAGAACCATGGCGGGCTCCTGATCACAGCGAACAACATCTTCCCCCCGCGGTGCCAGCAGCATCCATTTCGACGGTGTCACCCGTTCAAGTGTGTCCAACAACCGCCTGCACTCGTTCTATCCGGGGATGGTGGTTCTCGCAGAGAACAGCTCCGAGAACCTCGTGGCCACCAACCACTTCCTTAGGGACCACGAACCCTGGACTCCCTTCCTGGGCGTCGATAATGGGCGAGATGACCTCTACGGGTTGCTGAGCATCAGTGGCAACAACAACTCGGTGATCGGCAACCACTTCTCCGAAATAGTGGACGCAGAGAGTATTCGACCATCGGGGGCCACACCCGTGATCATCCATCTGGCAGAGGGCGCAGGCAACTTCGTCTCCAACAATCACGTGGTGGCCATGGACGTTCGCGCCGCGTCCAGTGACTCTTGCTTCTCGGCCCAAGTGGATGCGCTGTTGACCACCGGGGCTTCGGAGGGCCTTGCAGTGACGGCGGTCCTGGTTGATGCAGCCTCGGCTCGGAATACCATCCTTGATTCCGGAAATGACGCCAGGTGATCGCAGACAGGAGCGTCAACGCTGTGAGGGCCACGCCGACCATTGGTTTCGCGGCAGAGACCGCCCAAACGAGCCAGACAGCGGGTATTCATCGATAGCCTACTGGGACGAGTAAGCCGAACGTAGGATCAGCAACAAGCATCAAAACCATGAGGACGTGGGAAAGCAATGACCAAAAGATCTGTAGGTATCAAAGACGTGGCCGCCGCGGCCGGTGTCTCTGTCACCACCGTCTCCCATGTCCTCAACGACGTTGCTTACGCCCGCGTAGGTACCGAAACCAGGGAACGCGTCCATGAAGCTGCCCAGCGTCTGGGTTACGGACCCAATCGCCTGGCCCAGGCCCTACGCACCCAACGTTCGGGCATGATCGGTTTCATCAGCGAAGAGATTGCCACCACTCCGCACGCAGGCAGGATCATCCTCGGGGCCGAGGAAACGGCACGGGCCCGTGGGTACAACATCATGATCATCAACTCCACAAGCACCGGCTCCCAGGATTCACGCGAAAGCGACGTCGCTGACCTGCTGGATCGGCAGGTGGATGGCATCCTGTACGCCACCATGTATCACCGGAAACTGTCCGTTCCCAAGAATCTGGCCGGAGTTCCGGCGGTCCTGGTGGACTCCCAGGACATCAACCACTCCGTCTCCTCAGTCATCCCCCCCGATGAGGCCGGCGGCGCACGGCTCGCGGTGCAAACCTTGATCGACGCCGGTCACACGCGGATCGGCATGATCAACAACACCGACGACGTCCCGGCAACCCATTCCCGGCTGAAGGCGTTCAAGGACACGCTGGCCGATGCCGGGCTGGCGTTTCATGAAGAGCTGGTCCACTCGGAACTATCCGAGGTGCCGGGCGGCTATCAAGCGGCAATGCGGGTCCTGGAGTCCCCCAACCGGCCCACGGCCATCTTCTGCTACAACGACCGCATGGCCATGGGCGCCTACAGGGCGGCCGGCGAACTTGGGCTGCGAATACCCGGGGACCTCTCACTCGTGGGGTTCGATAACCAGCAGCTCATTGCCGAAAACCTCTACCCATCGCTGACCACTGTCGCCCTTCCGCACTATGAAATGGGGGCGTGGGCTACAAAGAACCTGATCGACGCCATTGAGGGAAAAACGGACCTGCAACTGTTCACTGCCCACCCCACCGTTCTTCCCTGCCCTTTGGTCCTGCGTCATTCCGTGGCCTCCCCCAGTCCGGGACAGGCGACAGTAGCGCAGAACTGACCGCAGGCACCAACACCTGACTTCATCTGCGTCCAGACTCGGACGCCCCAAACCCACAAAGGACCATAAATGCACAGCCGCCCTGACCCCCTCCTGCCCTGAAACGGATGTCCTGGTAGTCGGTGAGGCCCTCATCGACATTATTGACACCGCAGCGGGAGCCGTCGAGTTCCCCCCCGGTGGTTCAGGTCTCAACGTTGCGTTCGGACTCGGCAGGTTGGGTGTCAGCACCTCATTTCTTACCGCACTGGGCAAGGACGAGCGTGGCACGCGAATCCAAGAGCATCTGGCGAGCGCCGGAGTAACCATGCTGCCGGGGGGGCCGGGCATCTCCCCAGGACTTCCACGGCCACTGCCCTCCTGGACAGCAGCGGCTCGGCGGAATATGACTTCGACATCCGTTGGGAACTCCCGCAGCTGAGTCTCCCAATCCGCCAAAAGGTGCTGCACACGGGTTCGCTGGCTACCTTTTTGGAGCCAGGAGCAAAGCAGGTCCGCGCGTTGCTGGAGTCGTTTTCCGGCTTGATAACCTACGACCCCAACATTCGCCCGACGCTTCTGCCGGACCATGCTGCGACTCTCCGGACCTTCGAAGAATCAGCAGCCTTGTCCACCGTAGTGAAACTCAGTTCAGAAGACGCGCAGTGGCTTTACCCCCCAGTGGTCCCCCCACCGCCGTCGGCCACCACCTTCTTGGCCTTGGGCCGGAAGCGGCGATCATCACTGATGGCGGTTCCGGGTCCTACTTGTGGTCCAAGACCGCCCACGTCCACGTGCCGGCGCGCTCTGTGACGGTCAAAGATACCGTCGGGGGCCGGCGATTCCTACATGTCCGCCTTGATTGCAGGACTGATGGAGGACCCCCCCCGGGCGAATTCGACGCCGCCAAGCTCACCCGCTTGGGCACGGCTGCCTCCCTCGCTGCGGCCATCACCGTGGGACGCACGGAGCCAACCCGCCCACACGAGCCGAACTGACCGAATCCCTGGAACTGGCGCACGCTTCCCGAAAGAACCCCAATGACTGATACAACGACTCATGCTGCCGGTCCCGCCGAACACACGGTCTTCATGAGCCGGCCCGTACTTCACTACACAGCCAACAGCACATGGCTGAACGATCCCAACGGACTCGTGTTTTACCAAGGCCTTTACCACCTCTTCTACCAGAACAACCCCCCCTTCGACAATGTCTGGGGCAACATGTCCTGGGGCCATGCAACCTCGGAGGACCTGCTTCACTGGAACGAGCATCCCGTAGCCATCGCCTGTGATGTTAGGGAGGACGTGTTTTCCGGAAGCATCGTGGTGGATGAGTGCAATACGACCGGCTTTGGCACCCCCGGAAAACCCGGCCCTTGTGGCCATCTACACCAGCGCTTTCAAGGAAGGTTCGGGATTCGAAGGGACTCAGGCGCAGTCTCTTGCCTTCTCAACGGACGCTGGCATGACGTGGCAGAAGTACGCCGGCAACCCGGTCCTCAACAGAGGCTCGGCACATTTCCGCGACCCCCAAGGTGTTCCGGTACGAGGATGCGTCGGCTTCATTCTGGGTGATGGTGGCGGTGGAGGCACAGCACCAGCAAGTTGTCCTGTACCGCTCGGCCGACCTTAAGAAATGGGAGTACCTGAGCACGTTCGGGCCAGCCAATGCCACGGGCGGCGAGTGGGAATGTCCTGATCTCTTCCCTCTTCCCGTCGACGGAAGCCCGGACCACGTCAAGTGGGTCCTGGTAGTCAACATCAACCCCGGTGCCGTGGCAGGAGGATCGGGCGGACAGTACTTCGTGGGCCACTTCGACGGGGTTCAGTTCACCGCAGACAGCGATTCATTGGTTGAGGACGGAAATACCAACCTGAGGCAGTGCCTATGGCTCGATTGGGGGGCGTGACTACTACGCAGCAGTCTCCTTCAGCAATGTTCCGGGCAACCGCCGCATCATGATTGGCTGGATGAATAACTGGACTACGCCAATTCCCTGCCACGTCCCCCCCTTGGCGATCCAGCATGTCGCTTGCCCGCGAGGTTGAGCTGTCCACCATCGACGGCCTGCCCCGCCTGGTCCAGCGTCCCGTTCTGCCGGCCGAGCTCGGGCCAAGCATCTACACCATGGAGGACCAGGAGATTTGCGACTCCACGGTGGCATTGCCGCACACAGATCCTGCTTCAGTCCTGCGGGTCGATTCTGTGCACGTGATTGACGCCGAGATCCTGCCCGGAAGTGCCGGAACAACCACGCTGAGCCTTCTCGGCGCGTTGGGCGGGGATGCTGCCACGCTTCTTACTTTCGAGGCTGCCACGAGCCAACTCACCCTGGATCGCCGCAACTCCGGCAACACCGCTTTCCACGAAAAGTTCGCATCAGCAGAGTCTGCCCCCCCGTGCCCCCCCTTGAGGATGGCGTGCTCAGGCTCCGTGTGATCGTCGACCACGGCTCCGTGGAGGTCTTCGCACAAGGTGGCAAGGTTGTCTTGACCGATCTGGTGTTCCCCCCCGCATCCGAGAACCTGCGCACCCAACTCAGCGTGGACGGTGGCACGGCTACAGTACGTAAACTCACGGTCTCGGCCGTATCCTGACTCACGTGACTGAAACCATCCGCACCGCAACAACGCACGACGCCGGGAAGCTGGCTAAGCTTGCCGCCGTCACCTTCCCGCTGGCGTGCCCGCCCGGCTCCTCGCCGGCGGACATCCAGGCACACCTTGAGAAAACGTTGAGTGAGGCCAACTTCGAGGATTACCTCGCCGACGCCAACATCACAGTTCTGGTGCTCGACGACGACGGTCAGCTCAACGGATACACCATGCTGATTGCCAAGCCGGCCAGCGACCCGGACGTCGCCTCGGTGCTCTCAGCGCTCCCGTCCACGGAACTGAGCAAGTGCTACGTCCACCCCGACCACCACGGGAAGCGCCGCATCCCGGCTCATCAAGGCCTCGTTGGCCGATGCTGCTAACAAGGGTGCGGCCGGAGTGTGGCTCGGGGGTGAACAGCGAAAATGCGAAGGCCATCCGCTTCTACGAGAAGAGCGGTTTCCAGCGGGTGGGCACCAAGTCGTTCAAGCTCGGCGAGACCGTGGAGCACGACTTCGTCATGGAACACGAGCTCTAAGAGAGCTAGCCGAATAAATCCCCCCCCGTCAGCGGCGGCCGAGGATCACTCCGCAGTTCCAACCCGGCAGGAAGTCCGGTCACTGTCCCGGACGAACCAGAGGCTTGGATGGTGATCCGCGAGCGCCCCCAGCAACACGTTGTCCGCCCTGAACTCCCCCCCCAAGGAGTCGGGGAGGATCGGCGCCAGGTGCAACACGTTCCGGGTGAAGTCCGGATCGAACCTGAGCAGGATGCGAGCCAGCTGAATCGGTGCCGCAGCCGCCATGCTTGGGGGGGAACACGCCGTCGGATACGGGACCGGCTGGGAAAAGTCCGCACGATCAAAGCCGCAGAACAGCTCCGGAAGCTGACCGCCGAAGTGCTCGGCGGCGTCGAACAGTCCGCTCGCGACCCGGCTGGCCTCCTTTACGAAGCCGTACCGCATGAGTCCTGTGGCGGCGAGTGCGGTGTCGTGAGGCCAGACGGAACCGTTGTGGTAGCTGACGGGGGTTGTACGCCCCCCCATGTCCGAGGCCAGCGTACGGATGCCCCAGCCGGTGAACATCTCCGGCGACATCAGCCGCTCAGCCACCATCGGGGGGGCCTTGTCTTCATCCACAATGCCCACCCAGAGGCAGTGCCCCCCCATGTTCGACGCACACGAGTCCACAGCTTTCTTGTCTTTGTCCAATGCGAGCGCAAAATAGCCTTTGTCCGGGAGCCAGAACTTATCGTTGAAAGCCTCCTTCAGCGCTGCTGCCCGATCCGCGCAACGGCGTTCGACGGCGGTATCGCCCGCCGATCGCGCCAGCAGCGCGCGCCCCACGTAGGCCGCGTAGGCGTAAGCCTGGACCTCTGCCAAGGCGATGGGGGGGGTTTCTGCCATGGTGCCGTCAGCGAAGTTAATGCCGTCCCAGGAGTCCTTCCAGCCTTGGTTTACAAGTCCGTGCTGATTGGGACGTTGGTATTCGATGAAGCCGTCACCGTCGCGGTCTCCGTAGTCCTCCATCCACGTGATGGCACGATCGGCGTTGGGCAGGAGGGATTCGATGATGTCCCCCACTCAAACCCCCATCTGCTCAGCTCGCTGAGCGTAGAGACGAACAGGGGGTGTCGCGTCTGCGGTTCCGTAGTAGGCGGTCCCGCCCAGGGCGAGTCCAGCCGTGACCCCGAGCCGTACCTCGTGGGGCATGCGTCCAGGTTCTTCCTCGGAGTCGACGTCCACTTTGCTGCCTTGAAGTTCAGCGAGCGTCTGCAGCGTCCCTGCGGCCAGTCCCGGATCCACCATGAGCGACATGTAGGAGGCCAGTAGCGAGTCGCGGCCGAACAGTGCCATGAACCAGGCGCGCCTGCGGCCACCGCTGTACGGCCGGGGGGGTGTTGGGGGTCGAAGATGCGCAACGAGCCGAGATCGCGTTGGCTCCGTTCCAGGACTTCCTCCACATTCGCGTCTGCGACGGATATCCGCGGTACGTGTTCTTCCCACGCGACATGGCGCCGAACCCCCGGGGGGGTGTGGTGGAGGGGGGGCATGGTTTCGGTGAACGGTTCGCTGGGTCTTTTCCCATTGGTCAGCGGGACGGCGATTACGCTGGTTGTCCATTGGCTCCGTGCCGGGATGCTGACGTGGAAGATCAGCCCTTCCTCAGTGGGCTTGCCACCGGAAGCACGGAAGGCCACACCACGGCGTTCCCCCGTTGGGGGGGTGTCCGGACTCTATGTGCAGCTCTTTCTTGTGTACGGTCTTCACCGCGGTTCCGGCCTTGCCTGTCCGGCCACCTTTGACGTCGAAAAGGTCGGCCAGGTCTGCGTCGATCTGCAGGTCAATCCCGCACGTGGCAGTCTGTCCGGAATAGTTCCGGATGGTGATGTCATCCCTGAGCCCGGATCCCACATGCCTTTGATGCTGAACCACCAAAGGACTGTCGAACCTGCCGTCCGCAGACAACGCCCGGCCCACGAATTCCGCTTGGAAGGCCGTAGGATTGCGTGCCACCAAGGCTCCCTGAAAGCCCCCGTTGATCCGGAGTATCCAGCGCGACACGATGCGCGTGTCCTGGTAGTAGGCGCCTTGGGCCCCCCCACCGCCGTGGATGTCACCGGTGTGACCGGAGATGCAGAAAGAGGAACCTTCGACGACGGTCACCGCGCCGAATTCCGAGGTTCCGGCTTCCGGGTCGGCGTTCCAAGCGGTCATGGCCAGCCGGCCTCCTCCACTAAGGGGTTTGGTAATCCACAGCGCCGCAGAGGCTACAGGGCCTGACTCTGATTCTCTTGCAACAAGCCGTCGGCGGGAAGGCCTTTTGCTTGAATTGTTCGATCACACGGCCATACAGTTCCAGATGGTTCGCAGCCATGCGGGCGGCTGTGAAGTTGTCCTCTACCGAGCGGCGGCACACGTCCCGGCTGATCCCCGCTACCGCGTCCATGTACCCGGCCAGGTCTTGAGTGGGGGGGCAAGGAACCCGTTGACTCCGTGGGACAGGATTTCCGGCGCGGCCCCCCCATGGAAGTTGCCAGGACAGGCGTTCCTGTGGCAAGTGCTTCGATCATCACCAGTCCGAAGGCTCGGGCCATTGGATGGGGTTGAGCAAGACGAAGGCATCACCCATCAACTCGTACTTCTCGGGGGGGTCGGACAGCTCGCCCAGGAAGTCTTCGTTGGGACCCAGCATGGGCTCCACCACGTGGTCGAAGAATTGCACCTCATCCCGAGAGTGCATCTTAGCGGCGATGCGAAGGGGCATCCCTGCCTGCCGAGCCACCGCTATCGCTTCCAGAAGCCCCTTGTCCGGGCACATACGGCCCACAAAACAGGCGTATCCCCCCCGGCGCCGCGGCCGACGCTCACTGCCGAGAGGTCGATCCCGTGGTGGATGACTGCGGAGATCTCAAGGTCCTCCACCCGGCTGCATTGATCATGGGAGATGGCGATGATGGCGGTGTCCTGTGCCATGTCCCGGTACAGCGGCGCGTAGCTGGGCGACAAAGGTCCGTGAATGGTGGTGACTACCGGGATGCCCGGTGGTCTGTGCGCATAGAGCGGGCCGGCCAGGGTGTGGTCATGGATGATGTCCACGTCCCGCAACTCCGCGTAGGCCTTGATGACGTGCCCCCCCAACTCGCTGAAACTCAGCCCAAGGTCCTCCGGAACGGCTGGCCGAAGCCTGGGATTTGGGGGGGCACAGGGCAAGAACTGTCCGCTGCCGTTGCCAGCAGGACTTCGTGGCCGGCGTCGGACAAGGCCCGGGCCAACGCATCCACTACACGCTCTGTTCCGCCGTATTTTTCGGGCGGTACGGTAAACCAAGGTCCAACTATGAGTCCGATGCGCACGAGATCTTCTCTGTGTAGACCCCCCCCAACCCATAGGCTGTCTGCATAACCTGCTTCCAACATATTCTTGAGCGGCCGCCCCCCCGGCAACACCCTTTGGGCAGGTGAGGAAACTAACAGCAGGCTCCCGG
Organism: Paenarthrobacter nitroguajacolicus JCM 14115; assembly: GCA_001313365.1. Next base: position 22,830 of record BBFS01000019.1, on the reverse strand, counting down.
AATGTCGGGCCACGTCAGGGCGTTGCAGCCAACATGAAGATTGAGATCTGGTCAGACGTCGCGTGTCCGTGGTGCTACATCGGCAAGCGCCGTTTTGAGAGCGCCCTGGCACAGTTCCCGCACCGCGATTCGGTTGACGTTGAGTGGAAGAGCTACCAGCTGGATCCCTCCATCCCGGAACACTACGACGGCACCGAGTTGGACTACCTGAGCAAGCGCAAAGGCATGGCTCCGGAGCAGGTCAAGCAAATGTTCGCGCACGTCACCGAGACCGCCAAGGGCGAAGGACTGGATACCACTTCGACAAAGTTGTTGTGGCCAACAGCTTCACCGCCCACCGCCTCATCCACCTTGCCGCCGCCCACGGACGCCAGGACACCGCCAAGGAACGCCTGCTCAGCGATCACTTCGAGCACGGCAAGGACATCGGCAACCACGAGTACCTCACGGAACTCGGCGCAGCACTTGAGTTGCCCGCCGGCGAGGTTGCCGAGCTCTTCACCTCCGACAAGTACGCGGACGAGGTCACGCAGGACATCAACGAGGCTCGCGCCATCGGCGTCACCGGTGTCCCGTTCTTCGTCATCGACCGCAAGTACGGCATCTCCGGTGCCCAGCCGGTTGATCTTTTCAGCGAAGCACTGAACCAGGCATGGCAGGAAGCCAACCCGCTGATCCCCCGTGGGCGCCTCCGACGCCGAGGCCTGCGGCCCGGACGGCTGCGCAGTCTAAGTAGCCCCCCCCGCCGTCGACCTAACCCATGTAAGTCGCAGCAGAGCGCGTTATGGACGTCCATAACGCGCTCTGCTGCGACTCAGTTGGGTGCGTCGCTAGGCTTTCACCACATCAAGCTCGACGACGGCCCACGACAGGGCGGGCAGTGTCAGGCGGAGTTCGGAACCGGTCGCCTTCACACCTTCCAGTGCCGTCAGGCCAACACGGCCCGGCTGGTCCTGGGAATTGATGGTGAAGCGGTCGCCGTCCTCGGGGATTTCAAGGACTTCGGCGCGGAGCACCTGGCGGGCGTCGAAACCGCGCAGGGCAACCTCGACGTCGGCAGCTTCTTCCAGTCCGCGGTTCGCGAAGAAGAGTGCGACCCTTCCAGTTTCCTCGTTCCACGTAGCGCTGACGTCCACCAGGTCCGTGTCCCCGAAGCGGTTGTTCGAGTACTTGTCCGAGTCCACCGAGAGCCGCAGGATCTGGCCCTTGGCGAGCTCGGCCATCCGCGCGAACGGGTGGAAGATGGTCTGCTTCCAGGCCGGTCCGTTCTCTTCCGAGAGGATCGGCGCAATCACGTTGACCAACTGGGCCTGGTTGGCGATCTTCACGCGGTCACCGTGGCGGAGCAGGGAGTTGAGCAGCGTCCCCCCCACCACCACGGCATCGGTGACGTTGTACTTGTCTTCAATGACGCGCGGGTGCTCGCGCCATCCGGCCTTAATCACGTTGTGTGGCTGGTCCTCGGTGTCCAGGCCGCGCTGGTACCAGACGTTCCACTCATCGAAGGACAGATTGATGTGCTTCTTGTGCTTGCCCTTGGCACGAACGGCGTCCGCCGTGGCGATCACTGATTCGATGAAGTAGTCGGTATCGACGGCGGAGGCCAGGAAGCTTCCGACGTCGCCGTCGTGTTCCTGGTAGTAGGCGTGAAGCGACACGTAGTCCACTTCGTCGTAAGTGTGCGTGAGGACTGTCTGCTCCCAGGCACCGAACGTCGGCATTCCGGAGTTGGAGCTGCCGCAAGCCACCAATTCAAGCGAGGGGTCCACGAATCGCATGGCCTTGGCTGCTTCCTGCGCCAGGCGTCCGTACTCGTCGGCGGTCTTGTGGCCGATCTGCCAGGGCCCATCCATCTCGTTACCCAAGCACCAGAGCTTGATGTTGAACGGGTCCTTGTGGCCGTTCTTGGCGCGGAGATCGGACAGGTAGGTTCCTCCGGGGTGGTTGGCGTACTCCACGATCTCGCGTGCAGCGTCCACTCCCCTGGTGCCCAGGTTGATGGCTTCCATGATTTCCGTGCCGGCCTGCTTGGACCAGTCCACAAACTCGTGCAGGCCAAAGGCGTTGGTCTCCACGGTGTGCCAGGCTCCGTCCAGCGACGTGGCCTGTTTTCGCGCGGGCCGATTCCGTCTTCCCAGTTGTATCCGGAAACGAAGTTGCCACCGGGGGGGTATCGGATGACGGTGGCGCCGAGTTCTTTGACGAGCTTGAGGACATCCTGGCGGAAGCCGTTCCCGTCAGCCTCGGGGGTGCCCGGCTCATAGATGCCGGTGTAGACACAACGGCCCATGTGCTCCACGAAGGAGCCGAAGAGTCGTCGGGGGGTACCTCGCCAATGGTGAAGTCGCGGTCGAGGGTGATGCGTGCGCGGGACATGTATCTCCTTGGTTGTGTTCTAAATCCGGTGGTTAGTGAGAGGCTGCCGGTCAGGTTCCGGCGAGTCCCGTCGTCGCAACGCCCTTGATAATCTGGCGCTGGAAGAAGAGGAAGACGACAATGAGCGGCAGCGCGGCGAGCAATGCGGACGCCATGTTCTGCGCGTATTGAATGCCGTAGGCGCTCTTGATGGTCTGCAGGCCGACCGGGAGGGTGAGCAGGTTGCCGTCATTGGTGGCGATGAACGGCCACAGGAAGTTATTCCACGCGCCGATGAACACGAAGATCGCGACGGCGGCCAGGATGGGTCGGGACAACGGCAGGATGATTTGGGTGAAGATCCGCAAGCGGCTGGCTCCGTCCATCACGGCCGCTTCCTCGAGTTCACGCGGGATCTGGTCAAAAAACTTCTTCAGCACGAACACCATGGCGGGGGTGGATGACCTGCGGCAGGATGATGGCCCACGAGGTATCGATGAGGTTCAGCGCCAGCATTTGGTAGAAGAGCGGGATGATCAACACCGGCGGCGGGATGATGATGGAGGCGATGATCACCGTCATCAGCACCTTCTTGCCCTTGAAATCGATCCTCGAAAGCGCATAGGCGACCAACGCCGAGATCACCAGGGTGATGGCGGTGATGGCCGCCGAGGTGTAGAGCGAGTTCCAGGTCCACAGCGGGATGTTGCCGTCCTGGAACACCTTGACGAACGCTTCGGGAGTGAAGCCCGACGGCGGCAGCCATGTCACGTCCGGAGCTGCGGCATCCGTCTCGGTCTTGAAAGCGGTGGCCGTGGCCCACGCGAACGGGATCAGCCACAGCACCGCGATGAAGGCAGCGACGACGATGGCCGCGATCCTGCCAACGGTCAGCTTCTTGCGGGGCTGGCGAAGTTTGAGCTATTGCCGGTGGGGGGTACTGGGTGCTGGACGGGTCAGGGTAGGGGTTGCCATGGTTATGCACTCCTGCGGCGGGTGATGACGAACTGCATGATCGAGATGACCACGATCAGTCCGAAGAAGATGTAGGAGATGGCTGCCGAGTAACCCAGCCGGTATCCGGTGAAGCCGGTTTCGAAGATGTACTGCACCACGGGCCGGGTGGATCCTCCGGGTCCGCCGGCGGTCATCTGGTACACCTGATCGAAGATCTTCAGCGATGCCAGGATCTGGAGCAGCACGATCATCACAGTGGTGGGTGTCAGCTGCGGAAGCGTGATGGAGAAGAACTGGCGCCACGCCCCCCCGCACCGTCCAGCGAAGCTGCCTCATAATGCTGCGCGGGGGATGTTCTGCATCGCGGCCAGATAGAGCAGGAAGTTGAAGCCCACGGTCCACCAGAGAGTGGCGATGACAATGGCCCACATGGCCACGTTGGGGTCATTAAGCCAGGCAACGCGTGGGAGGCCGATGCCTGTCAGGAACTCGTTGATTAGGCCAAGCTGCGGGTTGTACATCCAGGTGAAGAACAGCGAAACCACTGTGGAGGCCAGCAGGTAAGGTGCAAAGTAGGAGAGCCGCCACAGCCACTGGGCTGGAAGCCCGATGTTGAGCAGGGCGGCCATGACCAAGGCAACGAGGACCAACGGGACGGTGCTGATCACCGTGAAGTAGAGGGTGTTGCCCAAGGATCGCCACATATCGGCGTCGGCCAAGGCTTCGGCATAGTTCGCGAAGCCAATCAGATCGTCATTGGCGCCGGTAAGGGACTTGCCCGTAAGGCTCATGTAGAAGCCGTAGAGAATGGGCCAGACGAGGAAAACGAGGAAGAAGACAAGGAACGGGGTGGCAAATCCCCCCCAACGCTCAGGTTGCTTCGGGTGCGGCTCCCGGGTTTGCGCAGACTCTCCGGCCTCGGCCGGGACAGCGTAGAGGTACTCATTCAAGAACTCCTTTGGTCGCTCGGTGGGTGGGCCGGTTAGACGGGGTTGGGACGGGAGAGGAGGGTGTTGGTGCGTTGCTCGAAGGCAGCCCATCCCGCGGATGCCTTGTCCCTTCCCAAAAGGACGTTCTGCACGGTCTCCGCGAAGTAGGTCTGCCAGTCCGAGCCGGAACCGCTGAACCAGGACTCGGGATCGTAGGCAATGATGTCCGCCGCGTTGGCGTAGTGAATCTGGGGCGTGAGTTCGCGGTAGGCCTGTGATTGGACCACGGGCTGGAAGCCAGGAATATGTCCGGCTTCTGCCCAGGACAGGGATCCCTTGAGGACATCGGTGACGAACTTGTAGACGTCCCGGCGCTTGTCCTCATTCAACTTCAGTTGCCGTGGGAGGACGAACGAGTGCGAGTCTGCGTAAGAGGCCGGTGTTCCGTACAGCGTAGGAATGGTGGCCGCATCTACGGGTATTCCGGCCTTCTTCATGGTGGGCAGTTCCCACACGCCGCTGAACAGCATCCCTGAGCCCCCCGCGGGCAAACTCCGCGATGCCCGTGCTGATGTCTCCGGCTTGGGCTGCGATGGTGTCGTCAAAGAGGGATGCCATGAACTCCAGCGATTCGATGGCCGCGTCCCGGTCCACCTTCATGGGCTGCCCTGGTGTCAGTTCCATGTCCGCGCCGTGTTGCTTGTAGAGGGTGTAGAACAGGCGCCACATTTGCGAACCACTGCCGAGATAGCCGAAGGACAGGCCGTGGGCTTGGTGACCTTCTGCATTTCCAGGGCCATCGCCTTGAATTCCTGGGGGGGCGAGGTCACTTCCTGTAGCTGGCCGTTGCTGCCCAGCACTCCGGCCTTGCCTGCGATATCCGTGTTGTAAAACATGACGAACGGGTGCGAATCCAGGGCGATGGAGAAAACCTTGCCGTTGTGTTGGCTTTTCTCCCAGATCCTGGGGGGGCGAAATCGGAGGCGCTGACACCGTTCTCCGCAAGCAGGTCCAGGTCCCACGGCTCAATGAGTCCGCCCGGTGCATATCCGAACCCGGCTGGCATGCATGATGGCCACCTCGGGAGGGCGGCCTCCGGCCGAGGCCATGGCCAATTTCGTGTAATACGGCGGACCCCCCCAGGCAAGTACTGTGGGGGGGTGCACCTTGAAACCGGGATTGGCTTGGTTGGCGCTGTTGATCATGGCCTGCATCTTGATGCCATCACCGCCGGAAAGCAGGTGCCAGAACCCGATGTCCTGGACTGCAGCGGCCTGGGCCGCACCTCCGCAGCCCGTGAGGCCGGTGGCCAGCAGGCCTCCGCCAAGAAGGGCCGATCCTGTCAATAACTGTCTCCGGGACAACTGTTTCCCGGTCAAAGATTCAAACTGCTTCACCCGTCACTCCTTTGGATGGGTCCGCTGAAAGGTCACTGCTTCACTGCGTTGCTGCTGCGCAAAATCCGGCTCCGGCGCGTCCCCACACTCGGGTAAAGGTTGGCCCGGGGGGGTGACGCAGATCTCACATTACATCGATGTAAAGTGTAGGGCAAGAGAAAATTGTTAGCGCGCACAATTTAGTGGCAGGCTCTCGTTTCAGCCTCTGCTGCTGTCCCGCTCCACGATGGCGTAATCGATTTCAACCAAGCGTTGCCCGTGGGACCTGTCGGACATGCGTTCGGTCAACAGGCGCAAGGCCTCCGTGGCAATCGCCCGTTTGTCGAAGGACACGGTAGTCAGGAAGGTACCGCAAATCGTCCGTCGATCACGTCGTCGAAACCGGCTACCGCGATGTCATCCGGAACGTGCACCCCCCTCTTCCACAAGGTATTCAGGGCACCGATTGCCATGGAGTCCGTAAAACAGAACAGCGCCTCAGGCAAGGGATTTGTGTCCAGATACTCAGCCAGCGCTTCAGCCGCTGAAGCAGGCGTCCAGCTGTCGCAGGAAATCAGCAACGACTCATCCTTGGCAATTCCCAGCATCTGCAGTGCAGCCTCATAGCCGCCGGCCCGCTGGATCGCCGTAGCGGATTGCCTTCCGCGATTCACACCCAGAACTGCGATACGCCGGCGTCCGGGCCTGGCCAAAGCGAGGGTCATGTCCCGCGCCGCAGCGAAGCTGTCCACAAAGACGCGGTCGGCCAGCTGCTGTGTCACTTCGCCCAGGAGAACAACCGGTGGCAGTGCGACGCTACCTGCACGGCACTCTCCTTGAGCACCACGGGGTTAAGAATCAGCCCGTCGATGAGGTTAGCCCGCGCCCGCGTCATCAACTCATGCTCACGGTGCGGGTCGGAGCCGGTTTCCTCGATCTGCACGCTGAAACCTTGCTCGTGGGCAACTTCCACAATGCTTTGGGCAATCTCCGCAGAAAAGGGAGTCGCCAGATCCGGCAGCGCCAGTCCAATAACACCCGAACGGCCATTGCGCAGTCCGCGCGCCGAGAGATTGGGGGGGACATAATCCAGTTCCGCCATCGCCTGCTCAACCCTGAGCCGCGTGGGGGGGCCGCTCACGGGCACGATCCCGTTCATCACGTTCGAGACCGTTTTAGGCGAAACCCCTGCACGGCGCGCTACGTCCTTGACCGTTGCGCGCAAGACGCCCCCTAGCTGCTGTTGGCCGGCGCTGCTGTTGACCGGTTTTCCTTGATGCTACGCGAGATTTTGCCCTTTGACGCAGTGCACTATCGCCCATGGCAAGCGCGCCGACTGCTCTTGGCTAGCTTTCAAAGGCCGCACGGAAAGCCGCCAGTGCGGTGTCTCCTGCTTCCAGGCCGGCTCCTCCGGCGGCCTGCGCTTCGAGACCGACAACCCCGTCGTATCCGGCCGTTCCAAGAGCACTGGCGATGACGTGATAGTTGATTTCCCCCCGTGCCGGTTCGCACCGGCCGGGGGGGACGTCGGCCACTTGTATTTCTCCTATCCAGGGCAACGCGGCACGGATGAGTTCGATCAGGTTGCCCTCACCAATTTGGGCGTGATAGAGGTCCAGCATCATCCTGACGTTGGGGGGGTGGTTAACCGCCGAGACCAGCGCCAGCGTGTCTTTTGCGCGTGCCAAGGGGGGGATGCCGGGGGGGTGGTCCAGCACAGTGTTCAAGTTCTCTAACGCGAAGACCACTCCGTGCTTCTCGCCCAATGCCGCCAGGCGTTCGAGCGTGCGCGCACCGGTCAGCCACATCTCGCCGGTAGATCGGTGAACGGGGGGGCGGACGGCCCGGCCGCCTTCCCCGAGCTCTGCAGGGTGGACCACCATACGCTCGATACCAAGTTCAAGCGCGACAGGAATCAGTTTCTCCGCCGATGCCAGCACCTCGTTGGCGCTGGCGGGATCAGTGAGGCTACCGCCAAAATAGCCGCTCATAGACGAGAACCGGGCACCAGTTGCTGCCAGGGCCGCGATGTCCCGGCCCCGGGTGTCCCACAACTCCACCTCAAAGCCTTGCTCATGAATCCTCTTCACGCGCTCCGTCAAAGGCAATTCGCCGTAGAGCATTTCAGCGCAGGCAGCCAAGCGGAAGCTCATGCTTCATCACCTACGGTGTGCAGTGCGGGTTCCGCTGGACGCCATTCGGCAATTGTTGCCACGTCAACCGGCAGCCCGGTTTCGGCTGAACGGGAGGCGGCCAAGGCCACGGCCAAGGCGTTCCGTGCGTCGGTTCCACCGGCAGCTTGGGCGGCGGGAGCTTGGACACCGTCACGGTCAGCTTTCACGGAGTCCACAAAGTGGACGAGTTCAGCCGTATACGCATCGTGAAAGAGGTCCACGTTCAGGCGGACGGTGGACGCATTGATGCCGGCAGCGGTGTAACTCATGGCCGTGCTGGCCTGCGGGCCTCCCGCTGTCACCATCCCGGCAGAGCCAAAAACTTCTCCCCCCCGCACGTCATAGCCGTAGAGTGCGTTGAAGTTGGCCTCAGCTACGGCAATGGCTCCGTTGCTGTAGGTCACAGTGACTACAGCGGTATCCAACAGGCCACCCTCTTTTGCTTCAGGCGCTACCAGCGCGTCAGCCACAGCATGAACGCGAACAGGGACAGCCCCCCCCGGGTTCAGCCAGTTCAAGGTGTCGAAGTCGTGAATGAGGGTCTCCAGGAAGATGGTGCCCGGCGGAATCCGCTCCGGTTGGCAATCCCGTCCGGGTTGCCGGGATCGCGGGTCAAGGACCGCAGCAACTGCGGGGTTCCTATGGCACCGTCATCAATGAGCCTGCGGGCGGCGGCGAAGTCGCTTGAGTAGCGGCGGTTGAAACCGAACTGGACGATCACACCCGCAGCCCCTGCTGCGTCCAGTGCGTCATCAAGTTCTTCCACGGTACGGCCGCCCGGCTTTTCGCAGAATGCGTGCTTACCCGCCCGCGCAGCCGCGGCGATCAGCCCGGCATGAAAGCGCGCCGGCGCGGCGATAAGAACAGCGTCCACATCAGGATCGTTCAGCACATCTGCCGGGTCACTACTGATCTTGGCAACGCCAGGCGGCCGGCGAGTTCCTCGACGGCCGGAAGGGCAGGATCCGCGATTGCTTCAAGCCGGGCATTGGGGGGATGCGGTGCGCAACGGACTCAGCGTGGAAGGTTCCGATCCATCCCGCTCCGATCAGTCCGATACGAACGGGCCGGTCTTCGGTGACCGGGTGCTGAAGGTAACCCATGGTAGCTCCTGAAATAGTCTTCTAGATCGTTCTAGTCGCACCATCCTGACATGTCATTCGCCCTACGTCTAGATCGTTCTATAGACTGTTCGCACCCAGGAGGAAATATGTCGGAATTGCAGCGCCGCCCTACTTTGATGGACGTAGCCGAGGCTGCCGGCGTCTCCCGCGCCTTGGTTTCCATCGTGATGCGGGGGGGTGCACCCGGCGCGGCGGAATCGACGCGGCAAAGAGTACTCGACGCGGCCCGCCAACTCGGATATCGGGCAGACTCCCGGGCGAGGCTGCTGCGGAGCAGCAGGACCAAGCTCCTGGGCCTCATCTTTTCCAGCTCACAGCCCTTTCACGCGGAAATTGTGGATGCCGCCTACGCTGAAGCCTCCGCCAGGGGCTATGAAATAGCCCTGAGCGCGGTGGCCAGCGGTCGGCCCGAGGCCCGCGCCATTGAAACCTTGCTGGATGTCGGCGCGGAGGCATTGATCATCATCGCGCCCACCCTCAACGTGGAGGACCTCGCACTACACGCCCGCCAAGTGCCGGTGGTGAGCCTCCTTCGCGACAACGTGGGCGACCTCGTGGATTCGGTCAGCAGTGACGATTACGCAGGCATCGCGATAGCCGTTGACCACCTGGTTGGTCTCGGCCATAGCCGGATCGTCCACGTCGACGGCGGCGCTGCCGTCTCTTCGGACAGACGCCGGGAGACATACCGCACGGAAATGATCCGACGCGGGCTCCAACCCGTGGTTGTCCCTGGTGGTCCTGGAGAAGAGGATGGCATGGGAGCCGGGCAGATCCTTCAGGCTGATCTGCCCACGCTGTCATCGCCTTCAACGACAGGTCGGCCCTCGGCATCATGGAGAGCTTCAGGCCGCCGGAATCAGCATTCCCGCAGATGTATCGGTACTCGCTATGACGACAGCCATTTCGCCAAGCTCAGTTACGTCCAGTTATCTTCCATCAGCCAGGACGCCCCCCCGCTCCTTGCCGCGGCCGCTGTTGGCCGCGCCGTGGACCGGATCGAAGGGGCAAAGTCACCGGGCAGCGTGGTCCGAACGCCGCACCTGGTCCTCCGCAAAACCACCGCCCGGGCACCAGCAGCAACCTGATGCCGAGCCTCACGGCTCTTAGTGACAGATCGCTGTAAAGTGTCTATATGCCAAGGATCACGGCCGCCACGAATGCTGCCCAACGCGCCGAGACCCAACGTCGGATTCTGACCGCTTTTGGAGAGCTCCTCTTCACCCACGGCCTCCCGGGACTCACCATGACGGATGTCGCCCGGCACGCCGGCGTGGGACGCACCGCGGTCTACAACTATTACGCGGATATGGAGCAACTGCTCATCGCGTACGCCTTGGACGAGACCGAGCGTTTCATCGTGGACCTCCGCGATTCACTGGCTGCGCTGGAGAACCCCCGTTGACAGGCTCGCCCTCTACGTCCGGGCCCAGGTGGAGGATCTCAGCCGCCGCCACTTGCCGCCGGGACCGGCCATGGCCGCCGTCCTCTCCCCCGGCTCCTTCGCGAAGCTCGCAGATCATGTGGGCGACCTGAACGTCCTGCTTCAGGACATCCTCCAGGACGGCGTGGAGCAGGGCTACCTTCCGGACACCGACGTCGCCCAGTTGGCGCGGCTCATTCATGGAACGCTTTCCGCCAGCGCCGCACGACGCAACCGAACGCCCGACGGCGGGACTCCCCCCGCCGCCGCCAGCCTCCGACGTCGAGCTTCACACAGCCGTCGAAGTTCACACGGCCATCGAACTCCACACGGCACAAACAGTGCGGTTCATCCAATTGGGCGCGGGAGCCCGCTTCGACGATGCCGGCAAGCCAGTGCGCTTGGATTCGCCGGCCCACGACGCCCTCGCCAGCTAGCTACTGATCCGCAGGTAGCGTGGGAATGATGGGCCACTTGGAGTTGTCCGCAATGCGCAGGTCCTCACGCGGGCACTGCAGCGTTCCCGGGGGGGTCTGGTCCACCAATTGGGGGGGCTCCACCAAGCCTTCGAAACCAGGCGTCAGGATGACATCCACGGACTCGTCCTCACGGTTGTCTTCGAAGTAGTCCGTTCCGGCAAGATTCCGCTGGACGTTGAACGCCGCGGCCTGGCCTTTGACCCCGGAGACCACCACTCCAACGCCTGAGTAAGCGGTATCGCTGTTGTCGACGGAGGCCACCTTGTAGCCACGCGCCGTGAACTGGTCTGCAACTGTGCTGGCCAGCCCGGCGCGGGACGTGGCATTGAAAACGTTGAGGGCCACGGTCTCGTTGGGGACGTAGTCAAACGTGGTGGTGGGACAGAGGCTGGTGGGCGCTTTGCTGGCGATTGAGCTGGGAACCTTGACCACGCCGTTCATAATCGCCCACGCACCAACGGCTCCGGCCGCTATGACGCCAACCAGCAGCACCAGGACGATTCCATGGAACAGCCGCCGCCGGAAGCGGCCTTTGTGAGCCTGGGCATCCTCGGCAAAGGTTGCCCGAAGCTCCGGGCCCGTCACTACATGGTGGCCGTGGAGCTGCGTCACATCTTTGGGACGCCTGCGCTTGCTAGCCATCGATCACCAATACGCGTGCGTGAATGGCCGTCCGCTGATGGAGTGCCGTGCGGACCGCCCTGTGAAGCCCGTCCTCGAGGTACATAACGCCTTGATACTGGACGACGTGCGGGAACAGATCACCGAAGAAGGTTGAGTCCTCAGCCAACAGTGCCTCCAAGTCCAGGGTCCGTTTGGTAGTAACGAGTTCATCGAGGCGGATAGGACGCGGGGGCAGGGCAGCCCAGTCCCGCGGCGCAGAGTATCCATGGTCAGGGTACGGGCGTCCCTCGCCCACAGCTTTGAAGATCACTCTGCAAGCCTATGGAAGAAGCCGCGCTAACGGAACTTGTGACCCGCAGCACAGGCACCTTGTGGCCAAAAGGTGACTATCCGACGTCGCGCGTCATAGCTGTGATGGGAACCGCCGGGACTGACAGAATGGGATCATGACTCAACCGCTGCAAGGTACTGACCGGACCGCTGCCCGCGCCACGCCCGCTTTGGCGCTGCTGCTGGATGTCGACGGCCCTATCGCCAGTCCTGTAACGCGGGACGTCAAGCCTGACATCATCGCGGACATGGTGGCCCTGGCTTCGGCCGGGATTCCCGTCATCTTCAACACGGGCCGCTCTGACGCGTTCATCAGCGAGCAAGTCATGGAACCCATGATTGCCGCGGGCATGCCCACGGACACTGTCATTCACGCTATTTGCGAGAAGGGCGCCGTGTGGTTCAGCTACACAGCCGAAGGCCCCCCCGGCCCCCCCATCCACGTGGACCACGAACTCGCAGTTCCCAAGCCTACGGCGACGATATCCGCAGGCTCGTTGCTGAAGACTATTCAGCACACATGTTCTTCGACGAGACCAAGCGCGCCATGGTTTCGGTGGAGCAGCACTTGGACGTGGCCAGCGCTGACTACCTGGCCGAGCAGAAACTCTTCGACGCCGATGCCCTGGACATCATGGGACGCCACGGCCTCAACGCGGCCATCCTGGACCACCACGCACCTGAGTCCGATGACGCCGCGGACTACCGCCTGGACCCCACCATCATCTCCACGGACATCGAATCGGTCCGACTGGGCAAGGACCTCGGAGCCAGCCGCGCGGTTGAACTCCTGGCAGCCCAGGCATTACTCCGCTCTCCTGGCGGACGGTAGGTGATTCCCGCACGGACTACGCCATGGCAGACTGGCTTCACCACAACGATCACGATGTGAAGCACGTGGACGTCCGGCCCGCAGACGGCGTACCGGTGAAGCCCTACACCATTTTGACGGCAGCCGACCTTGAACTGGCGGATGACGTGATCCACGACGACGCCGGCGGCGCATTCCTCCGCAGCTGGCGCGAAGCCCTTTCGATCTAAGTTCCAGCGCATCATAGTTCTAACGTCTTAGAGCAACCTGCACCGCAACGATCCCGGAGATACAGCCATCACACAAGCACAGGTCGATCCGATTTACCACGGCAGCCCGTCCATCGAAGAGGACACGATTGCTGAGGCGATCTCGCCTGCCGTCGTCGCGCATCTTAGGCACAGGTCCGACGTCGTCCGTCACCGCGGGCGGTACGCCCTGGTCAACGGCGACCTGACTCCGCAACAGGCCATGGTGTCCGATCTTCTGGCGGTCAGGGCCGCCTTGGACGCTGCTGGTATCGATTTCATCCTGGTGCGCGGTAATGATGAGCGGCCCGTTATCGCCGTTGACTGGGAGTCACGCAAGGACGTTCGGGAGGCGCTGGTCACTGCGTTCCGGAATGAGCCTTTCTATTCCATGACCGTGGACGCCAAGAAGAAGACCTCCATGTTGGTGGCGGACGGCGATCTCTCGGCTAACCGAAAAGCCGCATCTTCCGCTTGTACCGGCCGCGCGTCGAGATCGGCGGCGGCCTCTGGTACGGCCCGGCTTTGGGCGTGCAGCTTGAGCTGTGGCGGTTTGAGGGCGATCACTTGGAACTCCCCGTGGAGAATTCCCTCACCCGCCGCACCATGCTTCGCCAGGACGCGGTGCGCGGCACAGTTCAGCGGCACGGCCTGTCCTGGCCCACCATCGAGAACATGTTCGCTGACCATGCCAGCGACATCGACTTCGATATCGACATCGTCTTCTCGTGGGTGGATGGCAGCGACCCCGAATACATCGCCAGGAGGCGTGCCCAGCAGTCCGAGGCTGTCCTCGGCGAGGGCGACGATCATGAGGCACGCTTCCGGCAGATCAACGAGCTGAAGTACGCACTGCGCTCCGTGCACATGTTCGCGCCCTGGATCCGGCGGATCTTCATCGCCACCGACTCCCCCGCACCGGAATGGCTGGCCGACCACCCTTCAGTGACCATTGTGCGCAGCGAGGAGTTCTTCGCAGACCCCTCTGTGCTGCCCACCCACAACTCGCAGGCCGTGGAGTGCCAGCTGCATCACATCAAGGGCCTCTCAGAGCACTTCCTGTACTCCAATGACGACATGTTCTTTGGCCGCCCCCGTGGGCCCTGACATGTTCTTCACGCCCGGTGGCATCACCAAGTTCATCGAAGCTGACACCCGCATTGGGCTGGGCGAGAATGACGCCGAACGCAGCGGCTTTGAGAACGCAGCCCGCGTGAACCGCAAGCTGCTGTGGGAGCGCTTCGGCCGGATCACCACCCGGCACCTTGAGCACACGGCGGCGCCGCTGCGCCGCAGCGTGGTGGCCAAAATGGAGAAGGAATTCCCGGCCGAGTTCGCAAAGACCGCCGGAAGTCGGTTCCGTGCCGCGGACAACATCTCGGTGACCAACTCGTTCTACCACTACTACGCCCTGCTTACCGGTCGCGCGGTCACGCAGACCAGTGCCAAAGTCAGGTATGTGGACTCCACCATGTGGGCCGGACTGCACTACCTGCCTAAGCTCCTGGCCAAGCGCCACATGGACTTCTTCTGCCTGAACGACGGCAGCTTCCCCGAGGTCGAGGCAAATGAACGGGCCGACCTGGTGACCGACTTCCTGGAGAAGTACTTCCCCGTCAAGGCGCCTTGGGAGAAGTAAAGCCACCGGGAGAAACAAGCGGGAGCGACGAGGTGTGCGTGCCCGGCGAAGTGTGGGCTCCCACCCGGGACTCGTGCGGAATGCGAATGCCGGCCGCCGCCAGGCGCCGCTGAACCTCGGCTGCATCCAAGGGCTCGCCAACGGTGACGCCACCGGACATCGGAACCACGGAGTGCACGATCGTGTGCTCGTAGACGTGGATCATGTTGTAGGACTGCGCCCCCCCGTCACGTCCGCGCTGTCCGCCGGCGCGAACCGCCAGGTCCTGCGTGTAACAGGTAGCTGAGGCGACCGATACCGGGATGCCTGCGAAGCTCGCCGTCGTGGAGTAGTGCAGGTGGCCGCCCAGGATGGTGCGGACGTCTGTGTTACGGACGACGGCGGCCAGTGCGGCTTGGCCGCGCAGCTCCACCATCACGGCGAGGTCCTGCACGCATGGGACGGGCGGGTGATGCAGGGCAAGGATGGTGCCGTCCGGGGCTGGCGTGGCCAGCTCAGAGGCCAGCCACTCCAGCTGGGATTCTGACAGTTCGCCGTAGTGGTGGCCGGGGACCGTGGTGTCCAGGGTGATGATGCGGAGTCCGTTTACAAAGTAGCTGCGGTCCACGGGATCCTGTGGCTTGCTGGCCGCAGAGGCATCGGCGAACGCGGAACGGAAGTTTGCCCGGTTGTCATGGTTGCCCATGGCCCAGATGGCTTTGGCTCCCAGTGACGCGCACAGAGGTTCAATCATCTCGCGGAGTTGCTTGTAGCTTCCAGCTCACCTTTGTCAGCGAGGTCCCCCCCGGTGAAAATGATGGCCTCGGGCCTGATCCTGGAGGCGATGATTTGCTCGCAGATCTCCTGGAGCCTTGCTGCGCTGTCCACCGAGCCGTGGAGCGTGCCCGGACCCCCCCCACCAAGTGAAGATCGCTCAGGTGCAAAAGCACATGACCTGGTTTGGGGGTATTCGGCCTCGATGAGCTCCATAGCTTCGCCTTAGCGTTTGGTGGGAGACGGCTTCTCCCGTATCAATCCAGTAGGGCCAATCCAACCAGACAACAAGCCAACAACTGGCTAATTTCCGGCGGAATGTTGGAAAATTACTTTCCTCCTTTCAGGCTGGTGGCTCTATGCCAGCGCTTCTTCCACTGCTTTCACAAGGTCTTCGGAGTCAGGCTCCACTGCGGATGGGAACCTTGCCACGAGTTCGCCACCGCGGTTTATGACGAACTTCTCGAAGTTCCATTTCACCTTGGCCGGCTGCCGTCCTCGTCCCGGGCCAGCTCCGCGAACAGGGGGGGATGCTGCTGTTTGCCAAGGACGTTGGCTTTGCTGGTCAGGGGGGGAAGGACACTCCGAAGTTGCGCTCGCAGAATTCTGCGATTTCGTGGTCTGCGCCAGGCTCCTGCCCGCCGAACTGGTTGCAGGGCACGCCGAGGATCTCCAGCCCCCCCTGGCTCCGGTACTTGCCGTACAGCTCTTCCAGGCCCGCATACTGGCGCGTGTAGCCACACTCAGAAGCGACGTTCACCACCACCACCGCTTTGCCCTCGAACCGGCCGAAGTCTGCTTCGGTGCCATCGTTGAAGGTGAGGGGAATGCTGTAAAGGCTGGACATGGGATTCGCTTCCTGACGACGTCGTCTGGCAGGTTTGCCGCCATCGAGCTTACGGGAGCTGGCTTGGGGCCGCGAAATGCAGGGTTATCCGGCGTTTCACGTGCCGTCAGCGTGTGTCCGGCTTAGGGTGCCGGGAGGATCAGCGTGGACAACGGCACGATCACACCATCCGGGCGCTGGACCAGGTCCGGTGCTATCAGGATGTATCCGGGCGGAAGCACCACCACCGGGAGCGCAGTTGGAAGGACAGCGACGGGCGCAGGTGCGGGCGCATCGGAGGTGCAGGAGCCGGCGGAACGGCCTGGGTAACTACCGGCGCTGGTTCCACAATGACCGGTGCTGGCGCCACGACAACGGGCGCTGGTTCCACCATCACAGGCGCTGGAGCCTGCACAACCGGAGCCGGTTCAAGCACTGCCGGCGCCGGAGCGGGAGCTACCGGAGCTGGCTCCACAACCGCGGGCGCGAGCGGAGCCGGTTCAACAACCGCCGGCGGCGGGGGGGCGATGGCCGATTGAAGAGATGGTGCCACCGGGGGGGCCGTGGTCAGCGTCGGCGGGACGGTACTGGTTTCCGGGGGCACTGGTCGACGGCGATGGCGTGGAGGTGCCAGTCGGAGTCGGCGTTGCAGTGGTCGTCGGAGTCGGCGTAGCCGTCGGCGTTGGCGTTGGCGTAGCAGTGGTTGTCGGGGGTTGGCGTCGGTGTGGCCGTCACGGAAGGTGAGGGCGTCGGCGTCGTGGTTTGAGTTCCGCCGGGGGGTGCCCGGCGTCGAGGGCGTCGGCGTCGTGGTTTGAGTTCCGCCGGGGGGTGCCCGGCGTTGAAGTGGCCGGCGGAGTGCTGCCGGACGGGGCCGGCGGTGGAACAGGAAGCGGTTCGTCGTGTTCGTGCTCTCCACCGATGACGGCCCGGTTGGTTCCATCCGATACAGGAACGGCCCATTGCGGGGTTCCGGAGGCGCCATTTCCGACACCGGGCTGGTAGTTCACCATGCGATGGTCTGCAGCGGATCAGTCTGCCGAATGGACAGCAGTGTCCAGTTCGCGGGGTCAGTATGGAGACCGTTGACGATCGTCTCGAAGTGAAGGTGGCATCCTGTGGACCAGCCGTGGTCCCAACCTCTGCGATAACCTCGCCCACCCGCACCGATTGGCCTTGCGTGACGCCGATTGCCTGAAGGTGGTTGTACGTGGTGACCAAGCCGTTGCCATGCTCGATTTCAACCCGGTTGCCACCGCCCCCCCACACATGCCATCCGACAGCCCGCACTACGCCGGCGTCTGCGGCGTAGACCCGCGTACCGCAGGCGGCTGCGTAGTCCTGACCCCAGTGGAATTCTCCGGCCAGGCCAGTCAAGGGACTGTAGCGGTAGCCGTAAGACGAGCTCTTGTTGAGGACCTCAAGCGGTGAGTAGAGGCTCCCTGCAGGTGGTCGCGAAAGGCCTGCGGAGGCAACGGTCAGTCCTGTGGAACCGTCCTTGCTGACGGTTCTTACCAGAGCGCGGTCGAAGTAGACCATGGGCGTGCCGGGTATTTGCTCGGGGGGGCTCCGGCATGGAGTCAATCACCAAGGTCTCGGCTTCCGGCGGCACCAGGGTGCCTAGAGCCGTTGGTTCCACCACCCCCTGCGCCAGTGCTCCGCCAACGGCGCTGCTGGAGACAGCATTCAAGGGTTGGAAGCCAAAGGCGAAGAAAGCCAGGACGGCGAGGCATCCCGCGATGAGAACGCGATGGAAGCCGACGGCGCGGATCAAATCTACTGCCCGGTCTGATTCATGATGCTTGCCCACAGAACACTCCCCCCCAAAGCCAGCGGCACCAAACCCCCCCAGCCTGGCGTGCAAGCACCATTGTTGCGGGAATCAGGGGGAGAAAGAAAGGCTTCCCGGGTGCCATCTACCGAAAGGTTGGCTCAGTTTTGGCTCAAGAACCTTGAGCTTTGTTTAGGGGGCTAAGAGCCAGGTTTTCCTTCAGCAGGGCACGGTGTTCGACGGCGGCATTGGCATGCAGCGCACGGCCCGCCTCAGTCAGTTCCAGGAAGAGGGAACGGCGATCATCTGCGCAGGTTTCGCGGGACACCAAGCCTGCTTTTTCGAGCCGGTCCACCACCTTTGAGACAGCACTCTGAGTCATGGGGGGGGTTCGCTCCCCCCCAAGGCCTTCATCCGGCACGCAGACTCTTCGCTTTCGGCAACGAGGTCCAGGATTTCAAACTCGTTGAGGCCAATGTCGAACTTCGCTTCGAGGGCGCGGTCAATCGCTCCTGCAGTGCGGAAGTAGGAGTTTTGGATGCTGCGCCACTGCTCAACCAGTTGACGGTCACGCGTCGTTGCCATGCCCTGATTCTAGTTCATTTCGACGTTAGAATCTACGTCATAATATTCCGCATCATATTCCTTGTCATTGAATGACGCGTCATGTAGATTCAAATCCATGACATCACCCACCACCCTCAAAACCTCAACTGAGCCGCCTTTGGTTTCAGCCGTTCACTGGACGCGTGCCCAGTGGCTGCTGCTCATGGTTGTGTGCACCGTCCTGGCTTTGGACGGGCTGGACGTCTCCATGGTCGGCGTTGCCTTGCCGTCGATCGGACAGGAACTCAACCTGGGTACCGACTCCCTGCAGTGGATCGTTTCCGCCTACGTCCTGGGCTACGGAAGCCTCCTGCTCCTCGGTGGCCGTCTCGCCGATCTGTTGGGCCGGCGTCGAATCTTCCTCATTGCGCTGACCGTATTCGCCGCAGCGTCGCTCCTTGGCGGGCTGGTGGACGATCCCGCCATCCTGATCGCCACCCGGTTCATCAAGGGACTTGCCGCTGCCTTCACCGCACCCACCGGGTTCTCCATCATCACCACCAACTTCGCCGAAGGCGCGAGCGCAACAAGGCGCTGTCCATCTTCACCACGTTCGGCGCCAGTGGCTTCTCGCTCGGCCTGGTGGTGGGCGGCCTGATGACCAGCCTCAGCTGGCGTTGGACGTTCCTGGTCTCGGTGCCCATCGCCGTCGTCGTGGTCTTCCTGGGCATGAAGTTCATCCCGAAGGACAAGCCGTCGGCGGAGAACAGCGGGCACGATATCTGGGGCGCCGTAACTCTCGCGCTGGGGGGGATGCTCGGCCTCGTGTACACCTTGGTTTCAGCACCTGAGCAGGCTGGGGGGGATCTGTGGCAACAATCGCCGGATTCGCAGTGTCCATCGCCGTGCTGGCGGCTTTCGCGGTGATAGAGAACAGGGTCAAGCATCCGCTGATCCGCTTCAGCATCCTCAAGGAGGGCTGGGTAGCCCGAGCCAATCTCAGCGCCGTGGGACTGTTCGGCTCCTACCTCAGCTTCCAGTTCATCGTCACCATGTACCTGCAGTCCGTGCTGGGCTGGACGCCGCTGGGAATGGCTCTGGCCCTGCTGCCGGCAGGTCTGTTGGTGGCTACGAGCGCGCCGTTCGCGGACCGTCTCATTGAGAAGTTTGGGGG
This sequence comes from Paenarthrobacter nitroguajacolicus JCM 14115, assembly GCA_001313365.1. The sequence continues at coordinate 3,294 of BBFS01000019.1, read as the reverse complement.
GGCCACACAACTGATTCTGACCGGGCTCACGGCCCTCGGCCTGGGCTATGTCCTGTTCCTCCGGGTGGGCACCACGCCGAACTACGTGCTGGATATCCTGCCGTCCGTGGTCCTGCTGGGCATCGGCTTCGCGCTGGCTTTCCCGTCCATCAACGTCCAAGCGACGGCCGGGATCAAGGATTCAGAGCAGGGGCTGGCTGCGGGTTTGATCCAGACCAGCACCCAGGTTGGGGCGGCCCTGGTTTTGGCGGTCACCACGGCATTGGTCAGCGGTCACGGCCAGGCCGCCGGAACTGTCAGCGCCCAAGCCATGCTGGAACAGTACCGTCCGGGCCTCATCCTGAGTGCCGCCGTCGCCATCGCCGCCCTGTTGGTTGCGGCAGCACCGTCGCGGCGCCGCGTCCGCTCCTAAGCTCCGCGTTTTTCCCCCCCTGTACATGGGCGCAATTGCGAGGTCTCATGGGACCTATGAGGAACTACCTCACGGAGTACAGGCACGAACTGCAGCGCACCTTCACAGGAACGTCGGGCACGCCTCCAGAGTGGGTGCCGCGCCTCGCGGAAGGGAACGACGCCGGATATCACCTGCCGGGATCGGCCGTCTGGGCCGTGCACGGCCATGTTGCCACCATCGTGGCCGGGATCAGGGTACTGCTGATGCAGGCCCTGCATCCCGGCGCGCTGGCCGGAGTTTACGAGCACTCAGGCTTCCAAAAAGACCCTCTCGGACGGTTGGCTAACACGGTCCGATGGATTTTCACGGTGACCTACGGTTCCACGGAGGCCGCCGAAGCAGCGACCGCACGCGTGCGCAAGATCCACGAGCGCGTCCGGGGTACTTATGTGGACGGCAACGGAGTCTTACGTGAGTACGCCGCCAACGACCCCCGAACTCCTCCGCTGGGTACACGTCACCTACGCTGACTCCTTCATCACCGCCAACCGCATCTGGGGGGGCCGGCCATCCCAGGCGGGCCCGATGCCTACGTTCGCGAGTGGGCAGCTGCCGGGCGGCTTATGGGAGTGGAGGACCCTCCTCTGACCGAGGCCCAGGTCCGTGACGAGCTTGAGCAGTGGTGCGCCTCCGGGATACTCCGGGCTGATGAGCGCTTGGCCGAGACGGTGTCGTTCATCCGCTACCCGCCCCTAAGCCCGCTTCTCAAGCCCGCTACGCCATCCTGTTTTCCGCCGCAGTGGCAAGTCTTGAGCCCAAGTACCGGGAGATGCTCGGTATTCGCCGTGCCGGGATTGGTCCGATTCCCTTGCCCGTCATCACCGCTGCCCGGGCCGTGCTGGGCATGGTCCGGTTTGCCTTGGGTTCCCATGGACCCAGCGAGCAGGCTGCCCGGCGAAGGTTGCAGAGGCTGGGGGTACGCCGCCTGATGGGCTTGGTGGACCGATAACAACGAAGGCCGGGCAGGTCGGAGCGAATACGTCCTGCCCGGCCTTCCGAAGCCAAGGGCTAGATCAGGTGATCCGAAAGGTGGTTAGGGGGTGCCGAAGCGGTGGGCGGTGATGGACACGGCCTGCTCGCGGAGGAACGGCAGCATCTCGATCCGGCCGGCCTGGGTCACAGCACCGTGGTAGACCGCGACGTCCGGGCGACCACCCATGGCTGCGCTCAGCGCTGCGAAGTCGCCACCGATCAGGCGGATCCGGCCGGCGTCGAACTTAGCTGCACGGGCCAGCCACGCGGCGTCGTCCTCGATCCGGACGCTGACGCCCAGGTTCGCAAACACAGTCACCACGCGTCGGGAAGCACGACGGCGGAGCTCACCTTGAGAGCCGAACCCGCCACTGCGCCGGCTGCCACCACGCGGAGCAGCTCAGCGAGCCGCTCGCCTTCGGAGAGGCGGATGGTGACAGGGAGGGAGCGGTAGCGGAAGACGTTGCGCTCTGCGGACAGGCTGAGACGTCCTTGCGGGTGCCGAACTCGGCTTCCCAGGCCGCTGCGTCGCTGAAGAGTGACTGCTGCAGGGTTTGGAGTTCCTCAGCGGACACGTCCACCGACTTTGCAGCAGCGAGAATCTGCGCGGCAGCACCCTGAAGCATCGTGCCGCGCTTGGCCTTGGCCTCGGCGGGGAGCCAGCTGCCCAGGCCGATCAGGTAGTTCGGTCCACCGGCCTTGGTTCCGGCGCCGACTGCCGACTTCTTCCATCCGCCGAACGGCTGGCGCTGGACGATCGCACCGGTGATGCCGCGGTTGACGTACAGGTTTCCGGCCTGGATGGTGTCCAACCAGACGCCCATTTCAGCGGAGTCCAGGGAGTGGAGGCCGGCGGTGAGGCCGTACTCGATCTCGTTCTGGATGGCGATGGCTTCCTCGAGGGTCTCTGCGGTCATAACACCCAGGACCGGACCGAAGAACTCGGTGAGGTGGAAGTAGGAGCACGCTTGACGCCCGAACGGATGCCCGGGGACCACAAACGTCCTGTTTCGTCGAGGCGCTCGGGCTTGATGGCCCACGTCTCGCCGTCTCCCAAGGTGGTGAGGGCGTTCAGGAGCTTGCCGTTGGCCGGCTCGATGATCGGCCCCCCCATCTGGGTGGTGGCATCCTCCGGGTAACCGACGGTCAACGAGCGTGCGGCGTCGATCAGCTGGTTGTGGAAGCGGGCGCTCTTGGCCACCGAGCCCACCAGGATCACCAGCGAGGCAGCCGAGCACTTCTGGCCTGCGTGGCCGAATGCCGAGTACACAACGTCCTTGGCAGCCAGGTCCAGGTCAGCGCTCGGGGTGACGATGATGGCGTTCTTTCCGGACGTCTCCGCGAGCAGCGGCAGGTCCTGGCGGAAGGAACGGAAGAGTTCGGCGGTTTCGTAGCCACCAGTGAGGATGACCCGGTCAACGCTCGGGTGCGAGACCAGCTGGGTGCCGAGTTCGCGCTCTTCGAGCTGCACGAGGGCCAGGACTTCACGGGGCACGCCGGCTTCCCAGAGGGCATCCACCATGACGGAACCGGAGCGGCGGGCCTGCTTTGCAGGCTTGATCACGACGGCGGAACCTGAGGCAAGCGCTGCGAGCGTCGAGCCTGCGGGGGATCGCCACCGGGAAGTTCCACGGCGGTGTCACCACGGTGAGGTTGGCTGGGACGAACGTGGCGCCGTCGACCGTTTCCAGGTCCTTGGCGCGCTCGGCGTAGTAGTGCGCGAAGTCGATTGCTTCGCTGACCTCGGGGGGGTCGCCTTGGTCGATGGTCTTGCCGGTTTCGGAAGCCATAACCTCAAGAAGCTCCGCACGGCGCGCCTCAAGGATGTCGCCGGCGCGGTGCAGGATCGCTGCGCGTTCGGCGGCCGG
>BBFS01000018.1 GCA_001313365.1 Paenarthrobacter nitroguajacolicus JCM 14115 | reverse complement strand
CGCCGGTGCTGCCGCAGTAGCCGCTGCGGGCGCACTGTCCCCCCCGCGCGCCGGGAAGTCCTCCTTGAGGACCTCGATCTCCTGGCGGGGTATCCGGGGAAGACCACCCGGGAAACAGTTGGAAGTTCCAGCAACCGTCCTCTACAGCGCCGACGACCCCGTGGTGCCTGTTGCCGACTCCCTTCGCTGGGCGGCATGGTGCGCGGCCGAGCCACGGTTGATGAAACTGGACACTGGAGGTCATCTGTTCCACCTGGGCAACCCTGCCGTGCGGTTACTCGTGGAAAAGACCCTGTCCCCCCCGGAGCCGAGTAGGGACGCCCAGACGGATCAGCGCCACGGATAAAGCCTGGCGCCACCCAAATTTGGGTGTCACCAGGCTTTATCCGTGTCACCAGGCTTTATCCGTGTCCGCCCGCTCCTCGGCGCGAGGACGGCTAGGCTCCCGTGCTGATGAGTTCCCGGTCTGAGGTGCGGTTCTCCAGGGCGGCCTTTCCGGCAGCGAAGACCGCAGTGATTTCCGCAACGCGTCGGCCCAAGTGGGCGGCCGTAGCGATATCCGCGGGGTGGACGCCCTCGATGCCAACGTCCGAGAAGGTTTGTGCGGCAGCACCGTTGAAGTAGCCGAAGCGGTTGAGGTCGTTTTCGGTACCTTGGTGCTCTTCCAGCCTGGGAGCAGGCCGAGGTTGATCCAGTTCATGCCGTGCTGGGCGCCAAAAGTAGCGAAGTAATCCAGGGTTGAGTTTTTGTCGCCTGCCTTACAAGCGGCGTTGGTGAAGCCCGCACCCAGCTTGTTGTGCCACTTCTGCACAGCCCAACGGCCTGCCGTCTTTTCTGCGAAGGCGTGGAACGCTGAAGGTGCAGTACCCATGTAAGTGGGTGCGCCGAAGATGATGGCATCGGCTTCATCGATGAAGTCCCAGGACTCCTGGGTAAGTTCATCCACGCGCAGGAGGGTTGCGGTGGCTCCCGTGGAGGCGGCAGCGGACACCACTGCGTCCGCGAGGACCTTGGTGTGACCGGAGCCTGAATAGTAAACAACTGCAATTGCCGGAGTGGCCATGGGTGTCCTCAATGTTTGTATCTGTGTCTATGTGCTGGCTAGGTGATTCGTTAATGGGTTCCGGTTAGACGGCGGGTTGCAGGGCAAGCTTCCCGGTCACCAGTCCGGCCGCAACCCGGGCAGTTCCTGCGTCTGCGAGTTCGAATTCGTCCACGCGCACGCCGAACTTGTTGCTAAGGATGACGGCCGCTTCAACGAGGGACAGTGAATCGATGTCCAGATCCGCGAAGGAGTCGTCCGGGCCCATGTGGCTGAGCTCGTCCATGGTGGATCGGATAGCCTCAACGACGTCCAAAGCTGTAATTTCCATTTGGTTTCCCCCCCTTTGTAGTGTGGCCCGGGATGGCCGGGCCACCGTGATCCCGCAAGGCACCCTGCCCGCAGGAATCGGTAGTGGCCCTAATGCGGGTCCACAACCGAGATCGAAGGCCAGGTCATGGCGATGGCACCCCCCCAGGTGGTTCCCCCCCCGCCGAAGGCCGTCAGGACCACTTTGTCCCCCCCGGGAGACCTGTGGCCCTTGGTGCCGGCGTCGGTCATGGCCAGTGGAATCGAGGCAGCTGAAGTATTTCCCACCCTGTCCAAGTGGACCTCGGCTTTGGAACCGGGTATTCCGGTCACCGAGGCCACCGTGTTGAGGATCCGCAGGTTGGCCTGGTGCGCGATCAGGGAATCGACCTCGCCAGCCGTCCAGCCAACACTCGCCAGCACGGTCTGCACGGAGTCCGACATCGCCGTCACCGCCTGCGTGAACACTTCTTTGCCCTGCATCTCAAAGAAGGCACCGGCGCTGCGTGGAACATGAATCAGCGTTTCCCCGTCCCCGTCCGAGTGCAGCGTTGTAGCAAGGATGGCCCCCCCGGGTTCTTCTGCGGTACCGGCCGAGAGATAGGCAGCTCCTGCCCCCCGTCGCCGAAGATCACGGACGTGGTGCGGTCCGTCGGGTCCAGCAGCCGGGTGAAGGTGTCCGCGCCAATCACCAGTGCAGAGCCAACGGAGCCGGAGGTAATGGCCCAGCTGGCAGTAGCGAGCGCGTAGACAAATCCTGAACAAACGGCCGAGATATCGAACGCGGCAATCCCTTGTAGTCCAAGGTTCGCCGCAACCTTCGGTGCAGTGGCAGGGCAGACCTTGTCCGGCGTCGAGGTCGCCACGATCAGCAGCCCCCCCACGGTATCGACGCCGGCGCTTGCCAACGCTCGTCGGCCAGCTGTTGTGGCAAGGACGCTGGTGCTCTCAGATTCGTCCGAGTGGCGCCGCTCGGCGATGCCGGTCCGGCGCCGGATCCATTCATCGGAGGTATCCATGACGGAGGAGAGGTGCTCGTTCGTGACCACGCGTTCGGGAAGCGCGCCGCCCAGGCCCCCCCGGACCACCGCGGATTTCGCGCTCATTGAACAGCCCCCCCTGCCGGCAGTTGGTGAGCGACGCTGCAGACTACCTCGCCGCCGTCGAACGTTCCCACTACATCGGCGCAGCGCCAGGACCCGCCGTCTTTTCCGATCAGCCGGCTCTTCTGCAACCCCCCCACACTCAGACCGGTTCCCTGCCCGCCCCCCCAATCTTCGGGCCGGGACCGGTAAATGTAACCCGTGTCTTGCGCATCCAGAGCGTGTTGCTGTCGGAACGGTTCATGCGTCCAAGCTGTAGAGCAGGACCTGCCCTAGTTGCAGGGTGGCCACAAAGTACTCGACGGCGGACAGCGCCTGCGGGTACGCAGCTTCCAGGCCGCGCCGGTCACCCAGCTGGTGGCCCAACGTGGGTTGCTGGCGAAACGAGAGCTGCGCGTGGGCTGCACCCTGTGCCGCTTCGAGAACCACGTCTGACAACGTGACTTGCCGTTCGGCCCACAGGTCACCATAGAGTCGCGTGGCGGCGTCGCCCACCAACGCCTCTTCTGAGGGTGACTCGACGGAAGCAAGTCCAAGTTCAGCCGGAGCGTGGGTTACTTCAAGGACCGCGCTCATGGAGGCCACCGAGCACCTCAGGACGGACCCGTCACCGTGGTCCTGCAGCGTAGCCTTGCAGCCAAGATCACCCAAGGTGTCTTCCACCGGTTCACTGCCGCCGGAGATGGTGACGGACGTCAGGTAAGCGGCCGGCAATATATCCGGCGAAAACCTGCTGGCGAGCAGGGCTTCCGCCATTCTGCAGGCAAGGACAAGGACGTCCGTGGTGCCAAGGTGCGGTGTTTGCTCCTGATTGCCTTTGACTGACCAAACTCCCGCGACACCCAAGCTGGCTCGGGCAGTCAGCGTGGACTCAGCGACGGTGTGGGCAACGCGAAGGTTCCGCAGCCGCGGGTTGGTGGTCTTGTAACCGTGGCTGAAGAAGCGGCGGCGTCCGTCGCCCAGGAGGTCGTCGATTGAGGCGTAACTCTCGGTGGCGGGGGCGTAGGGCAAGGGGGCATGAGTGTTCCTTGGTTTCGTCATCGGCGGTGATCCAAGAATCCACTGCAACAGCGTCGGCAACCAGTGTCCGCGGATGGTGGTGGTGGGAACACCACCCTGAGCCGGAGCCGGTGTCAGTGTCAGCCCCCCCGGACAGTAGGCTGGAAACGTTCGTGTTGAACTGCATCGAAGGGACTTGAGTTTTGGCTTACATCACCGTCGGAAACGAAAACAGCACTGAGATCGAGCTTTACTACGAGGACCATGGGGCCGGCCAGCCAGTGGTCCTGATTCATGGCTACCCGTTGGACGGATCCTCCTGGGAGAAGCAGACGGCCGCACTGCTCGACGCCGGATATCGCGTCATCACGTACGATCGCCGCGGGTTCGGCAAGTCCAGCCAACCGACCGAAGGCTACGACTACGACACCTTCGCAGCAGACTTGAAGACCGTGCTGGACACCCTGGACCTGAACGACGCCGTTTTGGTGGGCTTCTCCATGGGTACAGGCGAAGTTGCGCGCTACATCAGCACTTACGGCTCGGCGCGCGTTGCAAAGGCCGTGTTCCTCGGTTCGCTGGAGCCTTTCCTTTTGAAGACCGACGACAACCCCCCCGACGCGTCCCCCCCCAGGAGGTCTTCGATGGCCTCGCCGAGTCCGTTAAGGCCGACCGGTACGCCTTCTTCACCGACTTCTTCAAGAACTTCTACAACACGGAAACCTTCCTTGGCACCGCACGGCTCAGCCAGGAATCAGTGGATGCCAGTTGGAACCTTGCCAGCAAATCCGGTGCGTTCGCCTCAGTAGCCGCCCAGCCCACCTGGCTGACGGACTTCCGATCGGACATTCCCAAGATCGATGTCCCGGCCTTGATCGTCCACGGCACGGCGGACAACATCCTGCCTATCGACGTCACGGGTCGGCGATTCAAGGATGCCCTGCCCAGCGCCGAGTACCTTGAAATCGAGGGCGCACCGCACGGCTTGCTCTGGACGCATGTTGCAGAAATCAACGAGGCCCTGCTGGCGTTCCTCAAGAAGTAAAACGTGGACTTACTTCTTGAGGCGTAGGTTCCGCGCCTTCTTGCCCTTCCGCAGGTACTCCTGCTGAGTGGCGTCAGCGGCGGTGAGCTCCATCGCGTGGAGCACTCCATAAGTGAAAGCACCGTTGCTGACGCCCGGCGCTGAGCCCAGCTTCAGCAGTTCCGCCCGCGCCATCACACTGTCCTGATGGTCGCCAAGAATCGACTGAATCCTGTGCGCCGCGTCTTCCAACTTCACGGCACGTTTGCCGTGGATGCCTTCCACAGCCGCTGCGGCAAAGCGCAATTTCTTGGCGGCCTTCCGTACTTCGTGGAATGCCCTATCGCGTTGAGGCCCGACGGCGGCACCCACCGCTTCGTCGTGCCGTTTGCGGAGCCTTTTGCCGGCCTTGTTGACGAGCTTCGCCGTGGTCTCCTTTGCCGCTGCCTCACCCTTTGACGTTGTGGGCGGAGCGTCGATGAAGGCTTCCACCGCGTCCAGCAACTTGAAGTAGCGGGGGGGACTGTTCAACCGGTTCCTTACGGCAGACATCGCAGTTTCGGCCTCAATGCCATACGCTCTTCCAGCTCATTGTGGAGTTGACCCAGGACGAGCTTTCTTGGCAGTTCATCGAAGCTGCTCTTCAAGCGTTCGTGCAAGACCTCCACATCCCGGTACCGGCCAAGGGTCTTGGCGAGCGACTTCAGTTCCTTTTCGAGATCCTTCACCGGGTCCGGTTCAAAGAGATCCCTGTAACCATGCAGGACAGCACGGATTCGGCGTATCTGTGACCGCATTTGGTGCACTGAATCGTCACGCGCAAGGCGGACATGGGAGTCCTGAAGGAGCAGATCGGCCACTTGCTCGTCCAAGTACTTGAGCACTGGAATGACGGCTGGACCGTTGCCGCTGGCTCTTCCCGGTCTGTTCGCTTCGAAGCAGGCCATGAGTCGCCCAACGCGGTGGCCAGCTTGGACGTGCGCTCGCTCGGCTTTGCTCCGGCGTCGGAGAGTTGCTGTGTCAGGGTGCTCAGCAAGGTGTCGGCACCGTCGTCGGCCTCTTCCGGTGCCAGCTCCACCTCCCACTCCCTCCACTCCAGCTCGCGGGGGGTTCGCCAAGCATCGCTCTGGCACGAACGTAGTCATCCACGAATTCAGCCAGTCGGCGGCCATCCTCGCCGTACAAGGCGTAACTGGTTCGTTCCGTGTTCAGGTTTGCGACAGCCGCCACTGCGTGACCCCGGGTATAGGCAAGCACGCGGTCCATGAGTTCCACCGGGACAGCGTCGGCGTTGCCCAACGGTGCCTGGATCTCTGTTCGCTTGCCCGCACTGTGCGGGAGCTTCAGGTGCCAGCCGGCGTCCGGCCCGCCGGTCCGGCGGCGCAGTGTGATTCCGCGGGATGCCAGGGCCAGGTGGCGGGTGTCAAAGTAAATGGCTTCCAGGCTGTGGCTCGCGGGTTCACCCACACTCCCTATCCCGTCAATTGCTTCGAGGGCAGGGAGCGGAGTGGACGCTTCGGCGTCGAATTTCTGTTCAGCTTCCACATTGCTGGAGGTTGCCATGACCGCGGAATTCCTGCCTTTCGGGGGATATGCCGCGAGGGCCGGCCCGTTGTGATGGCCGGCCCTCGTTGGAGCTGCTTATTTGATTCCATGTCCAGTTTGAGTTAGATCAACCCAACGCGCTAGATCCCCGGGGGGGTGCGCGGCTGGGGGGCGGCTCGGCGGGCCCTTCATTGGCAGCCGGCGCTGCGAGATCCGGATCGACGGGCGGGAACTCAGCCGTTGCAACTCCGCCACTACCGAAGGTTTCTCCGGTGTCATCAACATCGCCACCGGAAACCGTGCCACGCCAGGCACCCGTTTCATGCCTCTGGGCTTCGATGAACTTCTTGAACTTGTCCAAGTCCGCACCTACGCGCATGCTGTCCACGCCAAGGGCGGAGCCGGCCTTTTCCGCGAGGCCATCCGGCTCCCAGACGATCTCCACGTTGACCCGGGTCCTGCCGGTGTCGAGTGGCTCGAAGCTCACCGTTCCGCCGTTGCGGGGGACCGTCCACGCTGGCCCAACTGACCAGGGAATCAGGGACCTGCTCAATGATCTGGGCGTTGTACTCCCGCTTCACACCACCCACATTGGTTGAAAAATGAAGGCCAGTTTCATCGATCTGTTCAACGGCCTCCACTCCATTCATGAACTGAGGGAAGGTCTCAAACTGCGTCCACTGGTTGTAGGCAACAGATACAGGTACATCCACTTCGATTGACTTATTTACCGTAGCCATAGGTTTTGCTCCTTCGATCGTGTCTCGGGTGCTCATGCGGTAATGCTGGTGGCGCGCCAGCCAGCTGGCTGCTTAACCAGTGGCGCGCCTGTCTAAAGCGCGCCAGCCAAAGCTCTTAGCCGGCGTCGAAACTTTCTTCGTCATCGTCGTTGGGCGACTCTTCCTGGGGAAGGTCGTTGCCGCTGCCGTCCGGCAGGTCGCCGTCGTTTCCGTCCGGCTGGGTGGACTGCTCGGCCAAGTACTGCTCGTCAGTTCCGCCAAAGCGGCCCGCGCCTGGCTCTCCGGAACTGTCGGAGTCCTCCGGATCCAAGTGGCTAAGGTTCGGGGGGGCGCCGGTGCCTTCTCCGAGGGCGGCTTCCTCGATGTCTTCTTCCACGCGGGGGGGCTGTGCCTGGCCGCCGCCGGCCTCTTGCTCTGCCGTAGGAGTACCGTAGCCTCCCACTTCCTCTTCCGGTGTGGCGTTTTGCTTGTCCATGAGACCTGTCCTTTCCAAAGCGGTGAACGTGTTTATGGAACACTTCGAACCTATAAGTGCAGCTGGTGGCCTGTCCATGCTCTGACGAAATTAGTCAGCAATCTTAGCAATTTGAGGGTGAATGCGGTACCGTGCGGTCCTAAAACGCTGGCGCGTCAAGACGGTTGTGGAATCTCACAGCCACCCTGGGGATCCAAGCCTGTGTAATTCAATGGACCCGCAACAATATTTAGTGCAATGGTGGCAAACTGCGAGCACTGCGCGGGCGGAGCCGTGAAGTACCCGCGCTGACCTGCTGCCACGGCCCCCCCGATAATGAGCCACACCACCACGAACAGCCCCCCCACAATCGACCCGATCCGCATCACTACCCCCCCAATCGCTGAACTGATAACCCCCCCAGCTATTAGTAAGCATACTGACAAAGGCGTCGAAGACCAAAGAAACGCGGCCGCGGACCGGGATCGCTCCCGTCCGCAGCCGCGCCTGCCCTGCTCAATCCGTAGGGTTGGTTTCGGTTGTCAGACCGCGATGGTCCGCAGTCTTTTCGTCCTTCTCTTCTGCCGGCCGGGCGGGTTGGCTGATTCGCTGGGACCAGCGTCGACGGAGTCTTCCGGACTTTCCGACGACGAATCACCCAGAGGCACCTGGTTGCTTGCTTCCGGCGTCCCGGGATCCCTGGGAATGGGATGTCCGGGCGTGGTTGTCCCATCGCGAACCTGCGTAAAACCGGCAACCTCGCTTGGATCAGTCGTCATACGCGCGACCGGCCACGGCCTAGTACCCAGCCAATAAGGGCCAACACCAGCAGGATAATTCCCACCCACAGGAGGAAGCTGAGGGCTTGGTTGAATCCGCCGACGAGGAGCAAGATGATCGCTATAACACCGGCGATTATCAAAAGTGTATTCATTGAGCTACGCATCCCTTCAATAACGGTTGTCTATTCAGGAAGGCGTCCGCTGGTACTCCATTTCTGAAGCGCCACCCATGCCAACGGGCACCGATCGGAGAATTACTCTCCATATCGCTTACGTACCCCCGCAGAATTAGGTTCAAACCGGAACCACATCCCTTGAGGGCACGTACATAGCATCATGATAGGCGCGCACTCCGCTGGGGGGGCGAAGTATTTGGACAGGAAACTTATTACCCTTTCGAGGCGCTCCAGTCACGACGCAGCGTAGCGAACAGCGCCAGCGTGTGATCTATACCTCACTCGGCACAACTGAGGCCAACCCCGCGTTGTACATAGAACGAGTCCCACAGAAGACGAAGGGAGGCTCATGCTCATTGTTCTGACAGGCATTGACGGTTCAGGAAAAACGACGGCGGCCCACGCCCTGGTCGATTCGGCTCGCGCTGAAGGACGAAGCGCCCTGCTGCTCAGTAATCACGCTGCTCGCCGGAGGATGTCGCTTCTCTCGATGCGATATGGCTGGAAGGTGGCGCCACGGGTTGCGGACTTCATCGAAACAGGTGTTCGCCTATTCAACGTGCTGGTGAACCATGCGCGCGCCCGGCAGTTCGACGGCCTGGTAGTCATGGATCGCCATCTGCACTGCCAACTAGCGCTACGCCAAGCCAGTGGATTGCAGCGTGGGCGTTTGCTCCCATGGCTGCTGGAAAAGCTCCCTGCTGCTGATCTTCATATGCACTTCGACGCTGATCCCACCGTCGCGCACGAGCGGGTCACGGCACGCGGCACCGACCAGGAGACCGTGGCCGACCTGCGGGCATTCCGGGATGCATACCGTTCGCTGCCTGAGTTCGATGACTTTGTGGTGGTGGACGCAAACGGCGAACCTGACGAAGTCATGGCTCAGGTCAATCGCATGATGGCGGCCAAGGCGGCGGTCGGCGCCTAGCCAAACGCCTGCAGCGGGGGGGCTGTTCCGGTCGAGCTGAAGGCGCCATTAGAGCGTTACTTTCCCCCCTGGTTCGGCGCGCAGCCTAATCCCGCGGGCGCATCAGCGGCGGGTTGAGTACCGCCCGGGTGGGCTGGCCTGGCGTCGGACGCGCTTCGGGGGGGCGAGCCTGAACAAGGCAGCCGGCCGTCCGGCGTCGCCCGTTGTCATTCGGCCGGTGTCCTCCAGAAAACCTGGCGTCCCCGTGGCTTTTCTGTGGAAGTTCCGCGGGTCCAGGCGCGTGCCCCCCCACACAGCCTCATACACGCTTCGGAGTTGAGCGATGGTGAATTCCTCGCCACAGAAGGCCGCGCCCAAGGGCGAGTATTCAAGCTTCGACTTTGCCCGCTCCAGGGCGTCATCGAGGATCCGCGCGTGGTCGAAAGCTAGTTCAAGCCTCCCCCCCTCCAGGACGTCGCGAACCGGGTACCACGCAGCCTGTTCAGCGTCACTTCCAGCCGACAACACCGGAAAGTCCGGCGCCAGCAGCAGGTGCGCCACGGTGAGGACGTCACCACGGGGGGTCGCGCCCCTTCGGGCCGTAACTGCCCAGTTGCTCCAAGTGCCCCCGGAAGATGTTCGACGCCGGCCTCCTCCGCGAGCTCCCGGCCAGCCGCCTCCAGCAGGTCCTCACCCGCGAGGACGAAACCACCAGGGAGCGCCAGCTTTCCGCGGAAAGGCTCGAGGAGGCGCGTGATGAGGAGGACGTGCAGCTCGCCGTCGCGCACCGTGAGGCTACGACGTCGACGGTTACCGGAAAGCGCTCAGGCGCCGCGTGGGTTTCAGGCATGAAGTAATCGTAGGTAATTATCGTCATGTTGACAATAAAGCCGGACTGGCCTAATGTTTAGTTATCGTCAACTTGACGACAACTTAACGAAAGAGGCGAACATCATGGCCACCATCAAGCGCTACCCCCTGGATCAGCCACTTCCTCGGCAGCCCCACCGGTTACGTCGTGCACCTGCAGAAGGGTGCAGTACGCCACCAAGGTGTGGGCCAAGCCTTCTGGTTCCGGCCAGCGAACTCCGTTCTGAGCGAGGTTCCGGTAGACGATCAGGAACTGCCAACCCTGTTCCACGCCATCACCCGCGATCACCAGGACGTGAGCGTTCAAGCCAACGTTACGTACCGCTTCATCGATCCCGTGGCGGTTTCCACGCGGCTCGACTTCGGCTTGCAAACTGCTGGCAAGGCTCCGGCAACCGGACGCGAGCAGGTCTCCACCATCATCGGGCAGCTGTGCCAGAGCCACGCGATCGACCAGATCGCCACTACAACCCTCGCCGAAGCACTCGAACGTGGAGTGAGCCAGCTCCGGCTCGTCCTCACCGAAGCACTCCGGGCAGACGCCCGATTGCAGTCCACGGGCATCGAAATTCTCGGAGTACAGGTCCTGGCCGTGCGACCCGAATCTGATGTTGAACGTGCCCTGCAAACTCCGGTTCGTGAGCAGCTCCAAGCCGAAGCGGACCGGGCCGTGTACGAAAGGCGGGCGGTCGCCGTCGAGCGTGAACGCACGATCTCCGAGAATGAGATGGCGAGCCAAATCGAACTCGCGGTCCGCCGGGAGAACCTGGTGGCGCAGGAAGGTGCCAACGCCCGCCGCGCTGCCGAAGAGAAGGCCGCCGCTGGTTTGATTGAGGCCCAAGGCTCTGCTGAACGAAAGGGCATCGGCGCCGCCGCGGAGGCAAACCAGATCCGACTGGTTGGCGAAGCGGCCGCAGCCCGGGAAGCCGCAACGATGGAGGTCTACCGCGGTATGGAACAGGCCACGCTACTGGCCTTGGCGCTCAAGGATGCAGCCGGTAGCCTGCCGAACATCGGGAACCTCACCATCACTCCGGACCTGCTCAGCGGAGCACTTGCCGGTCTGTTCAAGGAACCCGCCGCTCCTGTAGAAGCCACCAAGTAAGGACGGTCATGGCAACCCCCCCGCGCATCGTCATCGTCCACCGGCGAACTGAACTCCAGGAACTCCTGGACCGGCACGCCACCCGCGGCCAAGCCGAGTTTTTCCTTCGTAGCCGCGGTCGCAGCATCCAGGACGCGCAAGACCGGCATGATCGGCTTACCTCCGCCCTAGCAATCATCAGGGCGGCAGTACCGTCCGATTGGCGGCAGGCGGAAGTGGAACGCGCGGACCTGAGCCGTTTCCTGCTCACTGCCGAAGACATCATCGCCGTGGTGGGGCAGGACGGCCTGGTGGCGAACGTTGCCAAGTATCTGAACGGCCAACCGGTGATCGGCATCGACCCGAGCCCGGCGCGAACCCCGGCATCCTTGTCCGGCACACACCGTCGGCAGCCGCTGCCTTCTGGGTGCCGGCGACGTTGGACGCCTGCGCTGTCAAAGCCTCACCACCGTGACGGCAACGCTCGACGACGGCCAGCAGCTTTCGGCGCTCAATGAAGTCTTCGTCGGGCACGCTTCGCACCAGTCGGCCAAGTACTCCATCACAGCGCCGAGTTTCACCCAGCCCAGCGGACAAACTGAGCGGCAGTCGTCGTCGGGCCTCATCGTTTCCACCGGCACCGGCGCTACCGGGTGGTGTGCCTCGATCGCATTGGAACGCGGTGGACGTGCGCTCCCCTCCCCCGACCGATCCGCGGCTCGCATGGTTCGTCCGGGAAGCGTGGCCATCACCCGTTACGGGAGCCTCGTTGACGGAAGGCATCCTGGAAACCAGCGAGGTACTGCGAATTACGGTGGCGTCCGATCAGCTGGTGGTGTTCGGTGACGGCATGGAAGATGACCGGCTGACGGCGTCGTGGGGGACAGGAAATCACCGTGCAGTTGGGGCAGCGGCCGCTGCGGCTGGTTGTTTGATTTCGCATCCGTGCGGCCACCACCTACATTGATTTCCAATCCGGGCCGACACGCCGCTTTCAAGGGGGTGTCGCGGCGCCACGGCCCCCCCTCAAAGTTAGTGGTGACGGCCCGCTTTATGCCGATTATGCTCCAGATTTCAACCGTTGTTCCTCGCCTAACCCCCCCGCGATAGGGTGACCGGACCGTCCACCCACATCATCGTCTGGAACAACTCTGGGAGACACCATGACACATGTGAGACGTCAACTGGCTGCTGTCACGGCAGCTTGGCACTAACCGCGACGAGCGGCGCGATGGCCAGTCCGGCCTTCGCCGATCCCCGCGAAACCGAGAAAAACCCTACGGCCACGGGCTACGGCGGTGCGGTGAGCACCGTCGATCCCGAAGCTTCCGCAGCCGCCATCGAAGTACTGAGGAAGGGTGGAAATGCTGCCGACGCCGCCGTCGCCGCGGCAGCAACCCTTGGAGTTACCGAGCCTTACAGCGCAGGCATCGGTGGCGGCGGTTATTTCGTTTTCTATGATGCTAAGACCAAGCAAGTTGGAACCATTGACGGCCGCGAAACCGCTCCGGCGGGCATGCCGACCGACGCTTTCATTGACCCCACTACCGGCAAACCCTACAAATTCACCCCGGAACTCGTCACCAGCGGCGTCTCCGTGGGCGTCCCAGGCACACCCGCAACATGGGAGCGGGCCTTGGAACGCTGGGGGGGACGTTGGATTTGGGTGAGGCACTGAAGCCAGCCATCAAGGTAGCCAACCGCGGCTTCGTGGTGGACGAGACCTTCCGACAGCAAACCCTGGACAACGAGGTCCGCTTCGACACCTTCACGTCCACGCAGGATCTGTTCCTTCCCGGCGGTGACGCTCCCGCCGTCGGAAGTGTCTTCAAGAACCACGACCTTGCGGCGACGTATCGCCTGATCGCCGAGGAGGGCATTGACGCCTTCTACGGCGGTCCGCTCGCGGAGGAAATCGTCAACACGGTAAAGGCTCCGCCGAAGTCGGGCGACACTAACCTGCCCGTTCCCGTCGGGTTCATGACCACGCAGGACCTGGCCGACTACAAGGTGCTGAACCAGGACCCCACCAAGGTGGAGTACCGCGGCTACGAGGTCTACGGCATGGCTCCTTCCAGCAGCGGCGGCACCACCGTAGGTGAGGCGCTGAACATTCTGGAGAACTACGACCTCAAGGGAATGGAGCCCGTCAACGCCCTCCACCATTACCTCGAGGCGAGCTCCTTGGCATTCGCGGATCGTGGCGCCTACGTTGGCGACCCGGCCTTCGTGAATGTCCCCCCCACCGAGAAGCTGCTGGACGACGTCTTCGCTAAGGAACGCTCCTGCAATATCAATCCGACGGCGGCCGCCCCCCCGAGCCTTTCGCCCCCCCGGGAACGTGGAAGATTACGATGGCGCCTGCCCGGCTGCCGTTGCACCGCTCGCCGATGAAACGGATACAGAGAATATCTCCACGACGAACCTGACCGTCGCCGACAAGTGGGGGCAACGTTGTGGAGTACACGCTCACGATCGAGCAGACCGGTGGTTCGGGAATCGTTGTGCCGGGCCGTGGCTTTCTGCTGAACAACGAGCTGACCGATTTCAGCACCGTCTACAGCGAGACTGATCCGAACCGGATTCAACCTGGTAAGCGTCCCCCCCGGTCGTCGATGTCGCCGACGATCGTTTTGAAGGATGGCGATCCGTTCCTGGCTCTCGGCTCCCCCGGCGGTTCGACCATTATTACTACCGTGCTGCAAACAATTTTGAACCGCATTGACCTGGGAATGGACGTCTCCGAAGCCCTCGCAGCTCCGCGGACGTCACCCCCCCGGAATGGCCTCACAGTCACCTCCGAGCCCGCCTTTATCGAGGCCTACGGTCCAGGTTTGAAATCGTTGGGGCATGATCTGGTTCCGGCTGGCGATGCCTTTACATCAGCGGCCGAAATCGGCGCGGCCACAGCCATCGAGTTCAACCCGGATGGATCGCTGACGGCTGCTGCCGAACCTGACCGCCGGGGTGGTGGATCAGCGATGGTGGTCAAACCAGCAAAACCGGGCAAGTAACGACGGGCTCGCTTGCCGCGGACCAACTATTCCGTGGCAAGCGGGTCACTGTTCGTTTTGGCCTGCTCTGCGTCCCTGAAGGTATCGCCAGAACATAACGAGTGCTGCGACCACCATGATGACTCCCGAAACAGCTGACCACACTGATTCACCGCGGTTCGAGATGAAGATGGAGACTGCGTAGGCAGCGAGCGTGAGGGCCAGGAGAAGCCAGACCAACGGTTTGGTATTCACTATGTTTCCTTAATTTTTTTGATTGGAGTGTCAGGCCAGGTCTCGCCTGAGAAACACCCAGCTGGCTGCCGCTGATACCACTACAAGCCAGCAAAGGCCCCGGCGAAAGATGCGAACGCGGGTATGTTGACAGCCACGTTCTCCGCCCAGTTGGCGGCGAGGGTTGGAAAGAGGAGCCGCCCGGTCTCCCCCAGCGACGGGGGACAGGAGTTCCGGGAGTGCCAAGCTGAGAGGCACAACGAAGAGGCTCACCAAGTGGTTGCGGATGAGGGATCCCAGGGCGAAGCCCCCCCACAACGACCCCATGCCGGAAGTCACACAGAAGCCCAGAACGGTAACCGGGTTGAGATGCCACGCGCCGTCCGCAAATACTCCGAACAAGCCGAAGGCAGTCCCTATCAGTGCACCGCTGATGAGGCTGCCAAGGTGGTTGTTGCAGCCCGGCCGGTAAATGCGGGGCCCCCCGCTGAAACAGTAGAACCCTCCTGTTGAAGCTACCCGTGCGGTAGTCCGCGGTGAATGAGAATGCACCCACAATGGAGGCCCCCCCGGTGAGCATGAGGGAGAGCCCGGTTTTACGCAGAACGCGGTCCAACCCCCCCGGCGTTGGTGCTTGGGACTCAAGGCTGGCAGCGACAATGAGCAACCCTAGAAGCCCCAATACCAACAAAGCCCCCAAGGCCGAGCCCTTCCACAGCCATGGCCGCTGCAGATCAGAGCAGAAAGCCGGCACCAGTTGAGCATCTAGAACTCCCGCCCCTTGACCGTCCACACGCCCCCGGCACCCGCCACAGTCAGCCACCCGCATGACACCAGGAACGCCGGCACGGGCTCGAGTAACCCTTCAAAGGGCAGTGACGCGATTCCGGCCAAGGCGCCTGATGGAAGCCAGCGGGCAACCTCCGAGCTGCTCAGCAACAAGGGCAACTCAACGGCGAGTGGGATCAGTAACGTGAGGATCGTCGTCGCGTAGTAATGCCGGATGATCCAGCCGAGCGAACACCCCCAAACAGATCCCAGCGCCGAGGCCATCACCACGCCGGGCAGTTCCCGCCACGACTCCGCAGACAAAAGGGCTCCACGCACTTCTGGCGGGAGCGACAACGCCACGCTTCCGCCCCACACCACTACTCCTGTGATGGCAGTGGCAAGGCCGATGACCAGCGCGGCCACATACTTGGCCCGCAGCACTTGCCGCGGTCCGGTCGTTACGATGCTTCGCCGAAGCGTGCCGTAGTAGGACTCCCGGGTCACAAGATAACTCCCGGCAAACGTGGCCACTGGAGCAATGCTTGCGGCCAGGGCCCAGAACACCTGGACATTCTGGGCGGCCGAAAGCCCCCCCCTGAATTGCCCGGCCATCCAAGGAAGTTGGCAACGAACCAAGCACCAGGCGCTGAACGCCAGAATACCCACCACGGAATACCCGCTGAAATACCTCAGTAGCTCCGTTCGAAGTCCGGTGGGCAGCCAGGCCACACGGTCCTTGGTGGCCACAACCTCCTTGGTCATCGGGCGCGATCCAGAATCTTGAAGTAGGCAGATTCCAGGCTTCCGCCACCTAGAGCTTTGGCCTCCTTCAGCGTTCCCTGGAAGAGCGTCCTTTGCTTGAGGATCACCACTTCGTCGGCAACCTGTTCCAGTTCCATCAGCTGATGCTCGAGACCAACGCACTGCCGCCGGAAGCAGCGAAGTCCCTGAGGAATCGGCGCAACCACTGGATGCCTCCGGGTCCAAGCCGTTGGCAGGCTCGTCCAGCACCAGCAACTGGGGGGTCTGCCTATCAGTGCGGACGCGATCCCCCCCAGCCTCTGCCGCATGCCCAGCGAGTAGTCCCGGACCTTCTTTTTTGCCTCCGCAGCAAGGTCAACCTGCTCAAGAATCTGATCCACGGCCTGACGCTCAGCGCCGGCTGCCAGCTGGCAGATCTGAAGGTGCCGGAGTCCTGTCAGCCCGGGTTCTATGTCCATTCCGTCCAAATTCACTCCTACTTTGGTGGCGGGCCGCCGCAGCGATCGGTAGTCGGTTCCAAAGACTGTTGCCCGTCCAGAGGTGGGTTCCACCAGGCCGGTCAAGCCTGCGAGCGCTGTGCTCTTCCCTGCGCCGTTGGGTCCGATGAGGCCAACTACCCGGCCGGCCTGGACATCGAAGGTCAGCTCCTGGACCGCGAACCGCCCGCCCCTCTTCTTACTGAACTGCTCAAAGCTGGCAGTGACTGTCATGAGTGCCCTTTCATGGAATCCTCAGTCTTGGAGTGGTCACTGGCATCCGCGTTTCGGCCGGGCCACAGCATCGAATGGGTCACGGAATCCCACAGCCACTCCCCCTAGGCTCATGTGGCGCTGGCTGGTCACTTCGGCCCGCCCGGATCCGGGAAGACGTTCCGCGGCAGCAAGCTTGGACTCCCCGGTGAGGTGGCTTGGGTAGGCAAGCACAGGCAGGCTGTTGCCTTCCAAAGCGATGGGAACGATCGTGTCCAGCGGTGCCAAGGATCCCGACGGCGGTTGGTCACCGATCGTGGCACTACCCAGCTTTTCGTGGAAGATCATTCCCTGCGACTGAAGTACAACTTCATCTCCCGGCCGGATCGTCCTGCCTGCGGCATTGGGAGGCATCATGATCTGCAGCGCACCGTCCGAATACGTGTAACCGGCCACCGTCACCGCTTTCACCGGGATGAAAGCCGTCAGGAGTGTGATTGCCAGTGTTCCCAGGAGCACTGCGAACGCCCGCCGCCATAGCGGACTTCCGTTCACCGCAGCAGTACTGAAGAACCGGACGATAGACCTTCCCGCCATCGTCAGCAGCAGGCACAGGACCGCCGCGACAACTATGTGCCCTGCAATCCCCCCCAGTTGGAGGAAGACAGGGACAAGCCGCTGGTACCCAATCACCATGAACCCGATACCGGAGATGAAACTCGCGAGCCCGAACCAAGCCAGCCAACCGTAGCTTCGGTATTTGGGCAGCGAACCCAGAACGTTTGAACTCACAAAATCACCCGTGACGCTCAAGGACTTGTTCCGTAGATGCGGAACGTCCACGGCTGACATAAGAGCGACATAGCCATCCAATTTGATGAACGGAAACAAATTCAGAATGGCCACCGCGTAGCAAATGACTCCGTAGAGGAGAACTGCGTCCTGCAGCCATGACACCGGGAGGAAGCCGTGGACGGACAGGGCGAAGCTTCCGAGACCGAGGTGAACCAGTGGACCTGCGAGGGCCACGAATACCCGTTGCTTCCGTGACCCCCCCAGCCTCCATCCATCGGTTACATCGCAAAAGAAGGCCGGCGACAGGTAGAACAGCATGATCCCGATACGTCTGGGAGTGCCGCCGCAACAAGTGAGCGCCAGCCCGTGCCCGAATTCATGGAGCAGCGTGGAAGCGAACATGGCCACCGCTACAAACAGATAGGCCTCCAATGGAAGTGGCGTTGATAAGACGCGGCCGATGCTGGGTCCAGCAATGAAGACACCTGCCACGCCGCCGAGCAGGAGCAGCACGGCAGCCGCCACCGCCTTCGGTCCGGACACGGTCGTCATCAGCGGGCGGATGGACTGCAGCAGGGGTGCTGGGTTGAACAAGGTGAATTGAACAGTCAGGGGGGGTGGCCTGAACTGGATCCTTCCATTCCCGCTCGGCTGCTTGCCGGCGTCGAAAATTCCTGTCTTGGCCAGCTGCCGGACAATTCCCATGACGTCGGCGGCAGTCCAGGGAATCCCAAGGTACTGGCCACCTGCGCAGGTTCCGGACCCCATCCAGCGCGTTCAGGACGGCGGCCACATCGGCGGAAACACGCGCTTTGGGGGGGACACTGGCCATAGCAACGATCCAGGGCGCACCAACTTGCAGAGGAGCATCGATGGATGCCGAGGAAGCCAGCTTTACGGGCCATTCCACTCCGGGCGCGGCTTCAGAAGAGTCCCTTCTAAAAGCCTCATATCAACGGATGGGGGGGTGTCGTGGACGAACCACCCGGCATCCGGGCCAGCCCCTTGGTTTCGTCCATGGTCAAGGGAATGGCGCCTGGGCAAACCGCTTTGCCCGTAACCCATCCAAGCTCCTGAATGGCTGGAGGCAGCCGATGAGTGAGGCTGACCCAATAAGAAGGGATGTCCCCACGGCCCAGCCATTCCACCAATGTGTCTACATCGGCTGCCGCTTTTACCCTTGGAAATTCTGAAGCCTTGAAGGACAGAGCCCACTCGGACAGTTCGGCAATGGCCTCTGGGCGAGTCCAATAACCGGCCCGTGATTCGTCATCAGTAACCTCCAGCGCCGGCATGACGGAAGGCGTGCGGGCAAGGAAGAGCTCGCGAATTTGCAGGCCCTCTTGAAGCGCTCCCCCCCTCAGTGCTGCCAAGGGATCCGAGGCTGCCTTGATACCCACGGCCCCCCCAAACTGCCGCTGGTGGGCACCGCCGTCGTCAGATTTACCGATAATGATGCACACGGCTGTGTGCAGCGGCCCCCCCTCGTCGGACGGGATAAAGGCCAAGGTGGGCGAAATGCCGCGGGCATGGGCAGCGTAGAGGAGGCCCAAGAGGCGCTGGGTTTCCTGGGTCCCGCGCAATGGATCCGGAATCCCGCCATCATGGAATAGCTGCAGCGCCGTGCGCGTCCGCCAGGCAACAAGAAATGCGTCACGCTCGATCACTTCGGCAACACCGGAAGCTTGGCGAAAGCTCGGATGGTCCCGATGCGGCACCGTTTGGTGAGGGATCAAAGAAGGCGTCCCACGGGTTCAGGATGCCGCAGCCGTAATCGACTACAGGTGCCGGTACGCAGGCTTCCTTCCCTGTCAGCAGGTCCGTTGCCGCGTACCAGGCAGCTCATAGGCGAGCGCCGAGGCCATCCCCCAGGCCTGGCGTCACGTAGTCAATCCGTTGACCGGCGGTGTCTGCACCTTGGGGGGGATGTTCCCTTAACAGGTACTCGGAGTCAGCGTCGGCCGGGACCAGCGCAAAACGTTCAACAGCTTCTCCGGCCCCTCGCGTTATGGAGGCCCGCCTGTTGACGTCAAAGGCACCCACTGCGGACGCGAACCCGCTTACGCCCGTGCCGGCATTGGCCAGCAGCCCCCCCACCGTCCGCCAGAGGCCCACCTCATTCGGCAGGTATATGGATGCCTCGGATACCAGCCCCCCCAGGGCAGGGTCAAGGGTGCGTGCAGCGTCGATGCTCATTTGCTGCACACCCATAGCTCGATGTCGTTCAGTCCTGGAGCAGGGGTGGCAATCCGGACTGGGCGTCGTTCCACGATAGTGAGGCCCTCAGCAAGGATTTCTTCCTCGATAAGACTGTTGCTGACAAAGGCGATACGGCTGGAATAGGCGGAGGATCTATACGTGCCGCCTTCGTTGAAGCCCACCTGGATCATGGTCACGTGCCGTGCACCATTGGCAATGTCCCGGCTTTCGACCGTGATCAGGAAGGAATCTTCCCCCCCAACGGCGAAACTGTTGAGCCGCCGTCGTGATGTTCCGGACCCGCCGTACCGTCAGCATTCAGGACTGTCAGCAGGAACCGGCCGTCAGGTGCCAATGAATCCCCCCCCACTGCGGAACAGTTCCCGCCGTCCGCGCGGGTCAAGGAGGGTAATGGAACTCGCGCCGAGCACCACGCAACCAAATTCGCCTCCAACGTCGAAACCGGACATGTCCGCTTCCACCAACTCAACCGGCACACTGCGGGGGTTGAACGTGCGGTCTTCTGCCTTGCCCTTCAGTATCGCCAACATTTCCACCGATGAATCGACGGCGGTCAGCGGACGCCCGAGGGCAAGGAGTGCGCGGGTGATCCGGCCGGAACCGGCGGCCAACTCCAGGATTGGCCCAGCGGTCTTGCGCGCCGCGGCGAGGATCTCGGGGGAGTTCAGTGAGATCGTTGGCCGTGATTTGGTCGTATAGACGGGATCCTGACGCACTGTACATATCCTCCGGCGGATCCATGTGGCCCAGGATGCGAAGGATGGCATCAGCGGTCATGTCAGGTTCGTTGTTCATCAGCGTATGCTCTCCGGGAGTTTGGTGGAGGTCCGGGGGGGTACACGCGGGCGGTGAAAATGACGTGCACCACCCGCGTGCGACGGCTATGTGGCGGCGATTCCGACGACGATGCCGGCGATGATGATGACGTCACCAACGCGGATGTACCACGGCGTATCATCCGGGGGGGTGTCGAGGTTCTCCAGCTCTTCGATGGACAGCTGAAGGTTCGAGTTTGCGATCATTGGCTCCTCCTTTCCTGGCTTGTGCGTATGGACCCGGCGTTGCGCCTTACGTGATGCTGACGGCGATGATGCCTATGGCAACGCCTTGGGTAACGCCGATAAACCAGTTGTTGAAGTCCGGCGTATCCAATGACTCGATCTCCTGGATGGAGATGTTGAGCTGGTTCTGCATATGTGTTCACCTCCCTTCCTTGCGAATTCCTTGATGCACGGGGGGGCTGGATCAGGTAATCGCGACGGCGATGCTACCAAGGCCAGTCCTGCTGAGATTCCCTTGATTCGTTCGTCCCAGTCGTCCGGGACATCCATCGGCTCCAGTTCCTGGACGGTGAGGTCCAGGCTCTTAAGTGCTGAGCTGCTGATCATGTGTGTTCACCTCCCTTCCCTTGCCGCTGTTCGTTCGCCCGCTGGGCTTGGCAAGATGTGCTGTCCGCCAGCTGCCGCGTTGAGGACATGCTGAATCTGGAAAGCATCGATTCCCCGCAGCATGGGAAGCGCCCCGCCCCAATTACGGATGGTTGCATCAGTGGTTCGCAGCAGCGTTTCCTCGCTGATGTGCTCGAGCCCGGTGATGCCCCAGTTCCACATCAGTTCCTTGATGCCCTGCACGGGGTCCGGATCCACAGAGGCTCAGCAGCGGCCACCGTGGACCAGAGCCGTTGAAGCGTCCTGCGTCGCCCCAAGCGCTGGCGCCCTTGCCGATTTCTTCCCAGACGGGACCGATAACCGAGGCCGTGGCGGTCATTTTCCTTGCGCCAGTGACGTATGCGAGCTCGCTGGCGAGGTACCAGTGCTTGGCTCCGTAGGGGGGGTCGCGACCTATCAGCGCCCATCCAGTGTGTGTCTCCATGCTGAGGTGCCTCCGGCCAGGCGCAGCATGGGCGAATCCTCGCGTGTCAGCCTCTGCCCTAACCGGACTATCCGCTGGATGAGAACGTAGCCGTCGTCGTCGAAGATGCTCTCTTTGCTGCCAATCATGGTTCCCGCCACCCTTAGGAAGGCTTCGAGCAGACCCTCAAACACCAGGTGCTTGGGCAGGGTGGCGAGGTGTCCGGCGTCGAGCACTGCCACGTCACCTGCCAGATGCCGCGAGACAATCAGGCGGCGGCCGACGGCGGTGTCCAGGCAAGCTACAGCGCTGACTTCCGCGCCGGTCCCCCCCACGGTGGACGGCATCAGAATGGTTTTCGGGCGGTCCTTGGGGTTTGTGATGGGAGGCAGGACGAGCAGGCCGGAACGCTTGGCGTGACGTTCGGCGAAGATGGTCAGGCCGGGGGTCTGCGGTGAAGAGTGCGGCGAGTTTCACGGCATCCAAAACTGAGCCTCCGCCGAGGCCTGCAACGGTCTGAAGACCGTTCTCGCGAATGAAGCTGCCCACCTCCCGCAAAGTTCCCACCGTGACTGGAGCCGCGTTCAGTTCAAGGACCGGCAGGCCTTTGAGGTCGCCCGCCATCAGCGCATCCCGGTGCTCTGGCAGCTGTTTGTCCACCACCAAACCCGTTCTTCCGCGGGTGAGTCCGCCGACGAACTTGGGCACCTCTCCGGCGTCGACGATGACACAACGGGTCCTCCAGAGGTGATCGGCGATCATTCGAAGACTCCGTCGCTTTGGGCCCCAGCAAGGCCTGCCTTTATTGCCGTTTGGAGTTCAGCGAAGTTCTCCTCGGTGTAAATAAGGGCTGGCAGGAGTTGGATTCGGCCCGGACCGGGCTGGACGATGGCACCCGCTTCGTGGATGCTCCTCACCACTGCCAAGACACCTTCGGAAGAGAGCGGTATACCGTTCCTGCTGTGGAGTTTGACTGCCTCATGCAGCCGCGACCTGTTGAGTCACCGACGCCGCGGGTGCCTTGAAGTTCTTCTATGAGCTTGTTGAGGCAAGCGGCCACCTGTTTGCTCAGGGTGTTGTGATCAAGCCTTGTCATTTCGGCGATGGTGCCAAGGATGGCGGCGCATGTTGGCGGTGTGCCGGCCTGGGTCTCACCGTGGACAAACACGGACTCGCTTGTGTCAAAGAGTTGGGTCACGCGCTGGGCTATCAGAAGGGCGGCGCATGCGCTGGTTCCGTTGGTCAGTCCTTTGGAAGTCACGATGACATCCGGCTGTTGTTGCCACTCGTCCGACGCAAACCAGCCGCCGACGCGTCCGAAACCCGTGGCAACCTCGTCTGCGACCAGGAGGAATCCGTGGTCTTGGCGGTGCTGTTGCAGGGCGGCTATGAATTCGCCCGGCACTGCCTCTGCGCCCGAACCCAAAACCGGTTCCACGATCACCGCTGCGATCCTGTGGCCTTCCCGCTGCATCAGCTGAGCCAGCTCCTGGCCTTGATCTTGGAACGCGATGTGGCGAATATTGCGAAGGTCCACGCCATACACGGATTGGCCGAGTTCATCTCCACTGAGTGCTTGGCTCCCATAAGTGAGTCCGTGATAGCTGCCCTTCAGCCCGATGATGAGCTTCCGTTCGGGTTGACCGTCAAGCACAAAGAACTGACGTGCCAACTTCATGACGGCGTCGTTCGCCGCTCCTCCCGAGGTGGAAAAGACCACGCGCTGGAAGTTGTGCGCGGATAGTGAGAGAAGGGCTCGTGAAGCCTCGATGGCTTTGCTGTGAGCTGTCCGGAAGAGTGGAAGGTAGGAAGCCGCGCGGAGCTCTCCCGTGATCGCCGCTTCTATGTGTGGATTTCCGTAGCCCAAGTTGGTGTTCCAGAGGCCGCTCTTGGCACAGATCCGTTGCTGCCCGTCTTCAAACGAGACGTGGACGCCGTGGGCGCTGACTGCCGTGTGGCTCCTGTCCGGAAAGTCGTGCTGAGTGGTGAGGGGAACCCAGAGCGGGCGCTGCAAACCGGGAGCTGTGCTTACTACGGACGTCATCAGCGCGCCCCCCCAATGACGTCGATGCCCAGCTGCTCGAAATGTGTGAAGACAGCTTGCACCGCGTCTCCGGCTACTGCTGGTGACACGTTGATGGCAGCTGCTACCACGCTGGCAGCCTTGGTGAGGTGCCCCATGTTGGATAGTGCTTCCACAATGACGGCGGCATCAGCTCCGATGGTGAAGAGCCTGCCCGTTGAGGTGTCCAAAAGCGTGTGCTGGCTTCCCTTTACCAGGATGAACGGAGCACCTGCAGGTGGTGGACCATCGTTGAGGGCGGAGCCGTACAGGCTGATTCCGAAGCCGACCAAGCGCGTGCCGGCGCGTTCTTCACGCGGAATGAACTTCCAGGCGTCCAGCGCCGCCAGATAGCGGGGAATCCATGGCGAGGCGGCAAGTAGGTCACGAATGTGTATTGACGGTGAGGCCGAGGCGACAGCAGACTCCGGACGCAGGGCAACGGACCTCACGCGTAGGTCTGCCAGTCCGTCACCCACCTTGCCGATCATGGTTCCGTAAGGTCCATTGAGGACGGTTCCATCCCAAGCGATGTGGAGCCTTGTAAGGAGGCGATCCTCTTTGTTTTGCCCTGTCAGCAACGCGCGCTCAGCCAACACCGCATTGGCTTCAGTGAGTTGTTGGACGAAGTGCCCCGAGGTCCAGGCTTCCCGGGCATCGTCAAAGAATGCCTGCCAGTCCTCTTCTGTAGTGATCCGGACAATGGTCACACCCACAAGGTTCACGAACGGAATGGCCACGTAATCCTGGATCTCCAAGCTCAGAGACCCGTCGACCAGGAGTTCCTCCCCCCCGGCGGCGTCATACGATCCCGAAACCCTTACGGTGCCTTCAGCATCCTTGTCGCCGTTGAGGACCAGGATGGTGGAGCCTTGGCTCGCCAGCGTCTTCGCGTAGTCGGTATGTTCGGGGTTCTCCACGAAGATCACGTGGCCCGGGATTCGCCCCCGGGATGCCGGTGATCCACTGATCCATTGCGGCGGCGGTGCTCTGTTCCTGGCTCAGCTTCAATTCCAAACCCCCACAAGTTGTCCGTGTTTCCCGGGAGCGGCCGGCGGTTGGCCGGGGCTCGTTCTGAGAAGGACACTATGGGCGCGCTGGGAGGCCACAGGCTGGAACGGGGGGGAACTAGGTGGTGGATGGAGCCGAAAATAGGTGTGATTTGGGTGCCCCCCCTAGGTGCTGGCCGGGGGTTGTCTAGGTGGTGACTTCGCTCGATCAGATATGGAGCGCGAAGCCGGCCAGTACCATGCCATATGGAATCCTTTACCTGGCGAAAGCCTCCACAAATCAACCGGATACGAACAAAGTGGCCGTTCTGCTTCCCGGTTCCGGATATCCAGTGGAAGGCCCGGTCCTTTTCTGGGTAGGCGAAATGTTGGGTTCGCTTGGATGGCATGTTCAGGCTGTCCGGTGGACTCCTGACGATTCGCCGGGTGCTGCGCCTCACGAATTTGCGGCCAATGCTGCCGAGCAAGCTTTTGCTGCCTCGCCCGAAGCCGATCAGCGACTGATTGTCGCCAAATCATTCAGCACTTTGTGTATTCCTTGGGCCGAGGAAGCTGACATCCCTGGGATCTGGCTGACGCCCCTGCTCACAGATGACAGAGTCAGAAGTACTATCGGCACGTCGTCGAAGGACGACCTGTTTATCGGAGGTTCACTGGACAAGCTCTGGGACGGCGGACGTAAATCCGAGAGTGCAGGAATGTTCTTTGAGGTGCCGGGCGCCGACCACTCCTTGCAGATTCCGAACGATTGGCGGGCCTCCCAGAAAGCTCAGGCCGAAGTGTTCGCGCGGGTTGAGGCGTTTGCCGCGGGGGGGCTGAGCTAGCTCGGACGTTCAGCGAGGGAAAAAGCAAGAGGTTAGGTTGGGCGCTGACGTGCACCCAACCCAACCTCTTTCAACGCAGATGGACTTACAGAACCGTGGTCCGCGTCAGCGACAGGTCCTTCGTCTCGCGGAAGAACAGCACCACAACCACTGCGGACACCAGAGCCATGCCCATTAGGTAGAAGGCTGGAGCCAGCGGGGGGGTTCCAAATCCAGCTACCAACCCCGTGGCTACGAAGGGAGCGGTTCCCCCCGAACAGTACGTAGGCCAGCGTGTACCCAATGGCTGAGCCGGAAGCCCGGACCGAGGAAGGGAACATTTCCACTAGAGCCGGCACGTTGGACGTACCAATCACGGCTACAAGTGCACCCAGGATGCTCGTACCCAGAATCGCGAACCCGAGCCCCCAGCGGCATGATCGAGAAGGCCGGAATGGTCATCACTACGAAGCCAACACAGGCCACCAGCAGCATCTTCTTTCGACCAAACCGGTCACTGCCGCGCGCTGCCAGAGGGCAAACCGCCGTGTACACCAGCATGGTAATCACACTCGTGATCATGGACTCGGCCGAGGAGTACCCCCCCAGGCTCGAGGTCATGTAAGCGATCATGTAGCTGCTCATCAAGTAGTACGCGATGGCATTGGTGATGCTGTATCCGAAGAGTGTGAAGATCTGCCGCGAGCACATCCGGATGGCGTCTCCCAGGGGCCGCTTTGCCACTTCGCCTGTCTTCTCCAGGCCGCGGAACACCGGAGTGTCATCCACCTTGGAGCGGATATATAGTCCGATCAGACCCAGCGGTGCAGCCAGCAGGAACGGAATTCGCCAGCCCCCCCAAGCCTGGAGGTCTTCGGTGCTCAACGTCGCGGTGATCGCGGCACCCAGCAACGCACCGGCAACCGAAGCCAGGCCGACAGTGGCCGGGATGATGCTGGCGTACGTTGCCCGCTTGCCCTCTGGGGCGTATTCCACGATGAACGCCGAGGACCCCCCGTGTACTCGCCGCCGGTTGTGAAGCCCTGAACAGCGCGGAACACGAACAGGAGAATCGGAGCCCAGATTCCAATCACCGCGAACGTCGGCAGGATACCGATGCAGAACGTGGCCGCGCTCATGATCAGCACGCACAGGCCGAGCATCTTGTTTCGGCCAATCCGATCACCGTAGCGTCCAAAGAAAGCCGCGCCGAGCGGCCTGGCGATGAAGCCGCCGGCGAAGATCGCCCACACGGCCAGAAGTGACGCCGTTGTGGAGTAATCCGGGAAGAACAGCTTCGCGATGGTGACGGACATGACCGCATAAGCCGCGGAATCGAACCATTCGACGAAATTTCCGACGGCGGCTGCCGCGGCGACGCGCTTCAGGCTGCGGCGCGGGGAAGACCCGGTTTCAGCAACTTTCTCAGTCATCGTATTCATGATTGTTGTCCTTCAATGCGGGGAGAGGCTACAACGTGTGGGAGTTCGCGGAGCTGGGCCCGCTGGACTTTTCCGGTGGCCGACTTCGGCAACGCGGAAACGTATTCAATGAATCGCGGGTACGCGAAGCGGGAGAAGTTCTCCTTCACGTGGGCCACGATGGTTTCGCTCAGGTCCGCTCCCCCCCAGTGTGACCGGGCATCAGTTCGATCCAGGCTTGATGGACTGGCCGCGGAGCTCGTCGGGCACGCCGGTGACGGACACGTCCCGCACGGGATCGAGTTCGCGGATGACCGCCTCCAGCTCATAGGGTCCGACTCGGTAGCCTGACGTTTTGATGACGTCGTCGGTCCTCCCAAGGAACCAGAAGTAGCCGTCTTCGTCCGCGTAGGCTGGTCCTTCGTGTGGTACCAATCGCCCCCCGAATGCGGTGGCGGACGCCTCCGGCATGTTCCAGTATCCCAAGGGAAATTGCGGGTTGGATCGCGCGCGAAGGCAGACCTCACCGGTCTCGCCAGCGGCTACTTCCTGCTCGTTCTCGTCCAAAAGGCGGACCTCCCATCCAGGAAGTGGACGGCCCATGGACCCCGGCTTCACCGGCACATCCGGTAGTTGCCCAGCAACGGATAGACTCCGTGGAACCGTAGTAGTCCAGCAATGTCACCCCGTACTGCGACTCGAACCACGAGATCAGGTCCGGTGTTAGCGGCTCGTTGGACGAACAAATCGTCCGCAGGGACAGCGGAAAGCGAGTACCGGCGTCGGGAACATCTTCGCGCATCTTCCGCAGGAACGTCGGGTTGACCAGCGCGCTGGAAACGCCGTGGCGACTCATGCTGTCCAAGAGGGCTGCGGGGTCGAAGCCGCCGCTGGGTCGGAAGACCAGGTGCGTGGCGCCAAGCCGAAGCGGGCCCATGAGCTTGGCCAGCGACCACGCCCAGTCTCCCGCACCGTAGAAGACGTCGCCGTCGCCGATCTGGTGGCAGTACTCGAACTCGTTGTGGCCAAGGAGGGTCCGGTGGGCGTGGACGATTCCCTTAGCGCGGCCGGTGGTGCCCGAGGTGTAGAAGATGAGGGCGGGGTCATCGGCGTTGGTTTTGACGTCGTGGAATTCGGTGGGCGCTTCTTTGATAGCCGGGCTGTCAATGTCGATGAAGGTGCCGTCGTAGTCCTCGAACAGGTGCTTCGCGGATTCCTCGGCGATGATCACTGACGCCCCGCTGTCCTCCAGCCGGAAACGGATAGGTTCTGCTGCCCAGAGCAGGGACATGGTGACCAGGATGGCGCCGGTTCGGAGCACGCCGAGGTACGCGGCCGGGGGGGTGTCGGAACGCTGCGGCAGCAGAACGGCGACCCGGTCGCCCTTCTTAATGCCGGCTTTTTGCAGAGTGGCGGCGATCTGGCGGGAACGGTCCTGGATCTCGCCCCAGCTCACCTCGCGTTGACCTTCGACGGCGGACTCCAGGATGAGTGCCCGCTTTTCCCTTGGGTGCCGGTCGGCGACGTCGACGGCCATGTTGTAGAGTTCCGGCACCTCCCAGCGGTGGCTGTTCCGCAGTTTGGTATAGCGGTCTTGGGTTGCGGTTTTCATGGTTTTATCCCGTCCCTTCAGCGGCGGCCGGCGAGGAAGCGGGCCATCTCGCGCTGCGGTTCGCCGGTGCCATACGCCTCGCGGTGCACGCGCTTGGCTTCTGCCATGCGTCGCTGAGGTCGTCGTCTTCCAGGCTGCGCAAGCGGTTCTTCGTCAGGCGGACTGCACCCGGGGGGGGAAGGAGGCTCAAGCGTGCGGCGAGGTCCTTGGCGTAAGCCAGCACGCCGCCGTCGTCCGCCAGGTAGTTAAGGAGGCCGAGACGCTGAGCCTCGGCAGCGTCCACAAGCTCGCCGGTGAGGACGAACTGGGAGGTCTTGGACTTTCCAAGGATGCTCCACATGGCCCAGATGCCGGTGATGCTGGGGATGCCGGAGAGGACTTCGGGCTGGCCCATGCGGACTTTGGAGTCGCCGACGCGGAGGTCCGCGAGTAGTGAGTACTGGAAACCGGAGCCTGCGGCGACGCCGTTGACCGCGGCGATGGTGATCTGGTCGAGGTTACGGACAGCGCGGTAGAGGCGGTCGAAGCCGTCAATCCAAGCTTCCGCGGACTCGTGATCGTCCGGGTTCATGGATGCAGTCTCCGCCAGGTCCTGCCCGGCGCAGAACGCGCGGCCGCTGCCAGTAAGGATGACCGTACGGACTTCGTCGTTGCCTTTGAGGCTTCCAGGTAGTCGATGAGTTCACTGCGCATGGCCTCGGTCCAGGCGTTGAGTTTGTCCGGGCGGTTGAGGGTGATGAAGGCGGTGGGGCCGGTCTGTTCGAAGAGGACGTCCTGGGACATTGGGGGGGATTCCTTTGGTTCGTTGGGGGGGCTTCTTGAGTCCCATCTGACCATCGAGGAATGTGACCCGTCTAACATCAATATCTACTCGGCTTGATACCAAACTGATATGGTGCGGCGATGGACCTCCATCATCTCAAGTACTTCGTGGTGCTCTCTGAAGAGCTTCATTTCGGCCGTGCGGCGCAGCGTTTGCACATGGCCCAGCCGCCGCTTTCACAGCGAATCAAGGACCTGGAGAAGGAGCTCGGGGTGCTGCTGTTTC
Organism: Paenarthrobacter nitroguajacolicus JCM 14115; assembly: GCA_001313365.1. The sequence continues at coordinate 25,690 of BBFS01000018.1, read as the reverse complement.
ATCGGCGTCGTACGGGTGTTGAGCTGTCCGAGGCCGGTGCGTTGTTGCTGGAGCATGCCCGAGGGGTGCTGGACCATGTGGCCATGGCGCAGGAGTCGATGCGGCGGATCCGGCCTGGCGCTTCCGGCATTTTGCAGGTAGCGGTGCCGCCGGATACGAACCCCGTTGCCTTGTCCACGATGGTTTCTTCGTTTGGCGCTGCCGCCCCCCCAGACGTCCTGTTGAACCTGCACGAGCTGACCACTGTTGAGCAGGTCGAGCGACTGCGCGACGGCGAACTGGACGTTGCGGTGGTCCGTCACCCTTTGAGCAGTGTGGGTTTTGAGTCAGGGCCGCTGTATTCCCGGGCGCTCGGTGTGGTGATGAATGCAGCGCATCCGCTGGCTTCATTGTCTTCTGTGCCGCTGGGTGATCTGGCAGGGAATCCGTTGATCATCTTCCCGCGCCACATGGCGCCGACCTTGTACGACTCATTCCTGCACACGTGCCGGGACGCTGGTATTTGCCTGCGGCTATTGTCCATGCGAGGAATCAGCACTTCATGCACGGGCTGATCATGGCCGGTCGTGGGGGGGTGCACTTCAATGAGGAACCGTGGACGCCTCTTCCCTCCGGAATTGTGTGGCGGCCGTTGGTGGGTGATCCGTTGGCCTGGCGGACTTCGGCGTTGTGGTTGAAGAGCCGACGGTCAGCGGAGACGGATGCGTTTGTTGCGGCCGTGGGTGCGGGGCTGGAGGCGGGCGGGCACGGGCGCAGCGCATGAATTGGGCGCACAATCCTGGATCGGCAAACCACTCAACCGTGGGGAACGAAAGTGTTGGATCGTTTGGCCAACGACCTGCGGAGTGAATTCCCAAACATGCGGGGGCTTCTCCCGACGAAACCTCTTCTACATGAGAGCCTTTGCTGCGGCATGGGATTGGCCGAAGCCAGGAGTGCAAAGCAGCTTTGCACAATTGCCGTGGGGGCCACATCATCGAATTGCTCAAGCTCAAGGAGCCCGCGCAGCGGGAGTGGTATGCGTCGCAGGCGGCGTTGCATGGTTGGACGCTCCCCGTTCTGGAGCACCAGGTGTTGACGCGTTTACACAAGCGCGTGGGGGGGAATGCGCCCAACAACCTCGAAGACCGTTTACCAGGCGAAGGCGCAGGCCTTGCCGCGGATCTAGCCAAGGACCCGCTGGTCCTGGATTCTCCCCCGAGGCCATCGATACTGCCTTGCAAAGGGTTTCGTGCCCGAGGAGCCCGCTGTATGAACGGCAGCCGATCCCTCACCGCTGGATCTTGAAAGATAAGTACTACCAAGTTGAAGCCGGGAACAGGGGGCGGCGACTCTCAGTCACCACACCCCCCCTGTATCGCGCCAACTCTTCGACGGCGGCCAGCACCCGCTGGATCAGGTGGCATCGTCTTACGCCCCCCCTCGAACCAGCCCCGCGCCGGATTGGAGACCTCCGGTGCCTCCCGGAAAACACCGGGCTGGGCCACCCAGCCAACACCGTTCGCGATGACCTTCTGGATCTGCGGCTGGTGGTACACCGGGTATTCCTGATCGCCCGGGCTGAAGTAGAAGATCCTGCCCTTGCCCCGCGAGAATGTCACACCGGAGCGGAACACCTCTCCCCCCCCGGTGAACGAGCTGATAAAGATCAGGTCATCGGGTTCGGGGGATGTCGAACAGTTCGCCGTACATTTCCTGCTGAGGGATCACGATCGGGCTCTCGATACCAGCCGCAATCGGGTGCGAGGGCTTGACCGTCCATACGAGCTCGCGTTCGCCCTCGTTGCGCCACTTCAATGAGCAGGTGGTCCCCCCCAACAAGCGAGTGAAGATCTTGGCGAAGTGCCCGGAATGCAGGACCACCAAGCCCATGCCGGCCAGCACGTGGCGCTGCACGCGCTCCACCACTTCATCAGCCACTTCCTGATGCGCGATATGCCCCCCCCACCACAGCAGCACGTCGGTCTGCTCCAGCACTTCCTCGGACAGCCCGTGCTCGGGATCGGCCAGCGTTGCTGTCGAGATTTCGGAGTCCGGGTAGAAGCCGCGGAGTCCGGCGGCGATGGCACCGTGGATCCCTTCGGGGGGGTACATCTCGCCAATGGTTGCTGGCTCGTTGCGGGCCTCGTGCACGGCCTCATTCCAGACGACAATCTTCAATTTCGAATCAGACATTTCAGAGCACCACTTCACGTTGTTCGAGGGCGGATTTGTAGCAGGCATCGAGGACCAGGCTCGGCTGAGGGCCAGCGAGCCGTCATGGCTTCCCCCCCACACAGTTTCGCCACCGCGCACGGCCGCAATGAAATCGTCGACGACGGCCTGGTGGGCTCGCCCGGGTTCGGCCACCACCTCGAAATCGGCGTTCTCGCCGTCCTTCTCGGTGAAGACGTGCACGTCCGCCACCGGGTTCTCTGAGGCGCCCACCGAGCGCAGGTCCGCTCCGCCGTCGGTGCCGTAAACGGTGAAGTCCATCAGGTCCTTCTCGTCGCGGTAGGTTGCCCATCCCGCTTCCAGGATCAAGGTACCGCCGCCTTCCAGCCGGATGAACGCCGAAGCGAAGTCTTCCACCTCAAACTTATGACTCGAGTTCGAAGCTGTGTAGCGGGCGTTGCCGCCGAGGCGCGCGGACCGAGTTCGGAGTGGGTCGACGCCGAGACGGACAGTACCTTGGGCTCGCCCAGGAGGTGCAACGAGTAGTCCAGCACGTGGACGCCGATGTCAGCCAGCGGACCACCACCGGCGAGCTCAGGATTGGTGAACCAGCTGCCCAGCATCGGAATCCCCTGGCGACGGAGCACGACGCCTTGGCGTAGTACGGGCGACCCAGCGTGCCGGCGTCGATCACTTCCTTGAGCGCCTGGATGTCGCCGCGGCGGCGGTGGTTGAACGCGACGTCAAGGACGCGGCCGGCCTTGCGGGCGGCGTCCACCATTTGTTGACCCTCGACGGCGTTGCGCGCCAACGGCTTTTCGCTCAGCACATGCAGTCCCCCGCTCGAGCGACGCAATGGCGATCGGCGCGTGCAGGAACGTCGGCACGGCGACGCTCACGGCGTCGAGGCCTTCGAGCTCGATCATGTCTTCCCAGCGGGCGAAGGCGTGGGGGAATGTTGTACTCCTCCTTCAGCTGGGCAAGAAGCTCAGATTCCATGCCGGCGACGGCGACAAGCTCGACGCCGGAAATGTTGCTGTACGCCTTGAGGTGCTGCTGGCCGGCCCAACCGATGCCCACAACTCCCACCTTGAGGGTTGTGGACGGGGCCTGCTGCTGAATGCTCACGTTGTTCCTGTTCTTTCTGGGGGGGTTTCTAGGTTCGGGTTGAAAGGGCTAGCCTTTGACGGCACCGGCCGTCATGCCGGACACGATGCGCTTCTGGCAGAGGAGCACCAAGATAACGAGCGGGATGGTGATGATCACCGACGCGGCGCTGATGGTGCCGAGGGGTTGGTCGAACTCGCTGGTGCCGCTGAAGAACGCGATAGCCACCGGGACGGGGCGTGATTCCGGCGAGGTGGTCAATGTGACGGCCAGGAGGAATTCGTTCCAGACCGAGATGAACACCAGGATCGCCGTCGTCGCGAGGCCCGGGATGGCCAAGGGCAGGATGACTTTCCGGAAGGCGACAAACGGTGTGGCGCCATCCATATACGCGGATTCCTCCAGCTCACGCGGGATCTCCTTGAAGAACGACGTCAGCGTGTAGATCGCCAGCGGCAACGCGAAGGTCAGCTTCGGGATGATGAGGCCGAGGAGAGTGTCGTACAGGCCGATTTCGCGCCAGATGGAGAACATCGGGGCAGCGATGGCGATGGCCGGGAACGTGGTCACCGAGAGGATCAGCGTCAGGATCATCGCCTTGCGGCGCATCTTCAGCCGGGCCAGCGCATAGGCGGCGAAGGATGCGAACACGAGCGCCACGGTTGTAGTGACGACGGCGATAATCACCGAGTTGCGCAAGGCCAGGAGAAAATTCGGGGGTTCTGGAAGACCACCAGATAGTTCTCGAATGTCGGCTGGCTTGGGAAGAGCTCGCCTTGGGACAGGCTCGCTCCCTTCTTAAGGGAAGTGTTCACCAGCCAGTAGAACGGGATGAGCGAGAAAGCCATGACGGCCACCACGAACACCCAGACCATGGGATGCAGTTTCGATTCCCCCCCACGCAAGCGACGCTTCGGCGCCTTGGGGCGCGTGGCGAGTTCCGCCGTCGGACGTTCTGCAGTCAGTGTGCTCACTGTTCCTCCTTCGCGACGTCGCGTATGTTGCCGCCGGCGAAGCGGACGTAGATGACCGAGACCACCATGACGGTGAGGAAGGTCAGGATGGACAGCGCCGATCCTTCGCCCACGAGCCGGTTTTCGCGCAGCTGGGTGTAGGCGAGCATGGACATGGATTCGGTGCCGTTGGCGCCGCGGGTGAGGACGAACGGCAGGTCGAAGACGCGGAGGGCGTCCATGGTGCGGAAGATCGCGGCGAGGACGATTGCCGGACGCAACAGCGGCAGGGTGATGTTCACGAAGGTCTGCCATTTGCTGGCGCCGTCGAGCTCTGCGGCCTCGTAAGTTTCGGCGGAGATGACCTGCAGGCCGGCCAGGATGATGAGCGCCGCGAAGGGCGTGGTCTTCCAGACGTCGGCCATGACGATCACGGCCATCGCGTAGCCGTGCTCACCGAGCCAGACGACGTCGCCGCCCGGCAGCCCCCCCAGCGTGGAGAGGACGTTAGTGACCAGGCCCATGTTGGGCTGGAACATGGTTTGCCAGGTGATGGCGCTGACCACCGTGATGATCGCGTACGGCAGCAGAACCACGGTGCGCAGGACGGCGCGGCCCTTGAACGCGAGGTTCAGCAGGAGCGCCATGGCCGTGCCGAGGATGAGTTCGAGGCTGACCGAGAGGCCTGCGAAGAGGAACGTCTGGCCGAACGCGGCCCACCACTCTTGGCTTGCAAGGGCGTTGATGTAGTTTTCCAGGCCCACGAATCGGGACAGGCCGGCGGTGCGGACGCTGTACTGGTTCAGCGAGAGCCAGATCGCGTAGCCGATGGGGACTGCCGCAACCAGCGCCATGATCACCAGCGAAGGCGCGGTCATGCGGAACGCGAGCTTGCGTTCGGCGCGGTCGCGGCCGCTTGCTCGACTTGGCGGGATTGTCTTGAGGGCCATGACTAGAAGCTCGCCTTGGCGGTGGTGATTTCCTCGGCCATCTTCTGCACGGCTTCCTCGGTGGAGGCGGTGCCGGAGAGGACGGCGTAGACGTTCTTGTAGATCGCCTGCGAGATCTGCGGGTAGACCGGGGAGATCGGGCGCGGCTTGGCACCCTTCACCGAGGCGAGGAGTTCCGTGGCGAACGGCATCTTCTGGAGTACCGCTGGATCAGAGTAGGCAGCTTCGTTCACGGGTGCCTGCGAGTAGTCCATGGCCACGTGCTTCTGCCAGTCCGGGGGGGTGGTGGCGAAGTCGATGAACGCGACGGCCCCGGCCTGATTAGTGGAGTGGGCCGAGATCGCCAGGTTCCAGCCGCCCAGCACGCCGGAGGCCTTGCCGCCTTCCCATGCGGGCAGCGGCGCGACGCCGAAGCTGGACGCCAGCGGTGTCGCGTTCAGCAGTCGGTACACGTGCGGCCAGTTGCGCTGGTATCCGAAGTCGCCGGACTCGTAGGCGAGGCGGGCGGGGTCTTCGTTGTAGGTGAGGACGGCGCGATCGGCTGAGCCGTTCTTCAGCCGTCGCTCATGAAGTTGAGGACGTCGCGGGTTTCCTTGGAGTCGATCTTGACGTTGCCTTGCTCATCCAGGACTTCGCCGCCTGCGCTGTAGAGCATTTCAAGGAAGTTCACCGTGAGGCCCTCGTACTGCTTGCCCTGGTAGACGTACCCGTTGCCGGGACTTGGCGGCTTCTGCGTAGAGCTGCTGCCAGGACTCGGGCTTGGCTACCTTGTCCTTCTGGTAGTAGATCAACCCGGCGTTGGTGAAGAACGGCGAGCCCCAGTATTTGTCCTCATACTTGGTGGTTTCCACAGTGGAGGGAATGAGCCGGTCCTTGTTGGCCTCTACCAGCTTGGTCTGGTCCAACAGCCAGCCTTGGGGAGGCGAACTCGGAGGTCCAGATGACGTCCGTGATGAAGAGATCGCACTCGGTGGACTTGCCTTCGAGCCGCTGCACGATCTGCGTGCGGGCCTCGTCCGTGGTGGCGCCGATCTCGGTGTACTTGGCCGTCACCGTGCCATTCGCCTTGGTGAACGCCTCCGCCGTGCCCTTGTAGATCCCGCTCGCGTCCTTGACGCCGCAGATGTTGACCGCGCCGCTGGCATTAGCGCCCGACGCCGGGTCGGCAGCTGCTGCTTGCTCGGCACCTTGGGGTGCGGCTCCCCCCCCGCCGCACGCGTTGAGGAGGAGGGCTGCTGCGATTGCGGTAGCCGCTAGGGCTTTGCGGTTTGTGGCTTTGTTCTGGAGCGGTAGAGCAGGTCGGTTCAAGTCCACAAGTGGCTCCTTTGGGGTCTGTGGGCGGTGGGTTTCAGTGCGCGCTTTGGCTGTCCCGCGTCCTGAGGGTGGCGTCTTTGCCGTGGTTCTTGTGATCCATGGAATCGATTCCAAAAGTGTTCAAAAGAATCGGCCTTGCGGCCGTGGAATCGATTCCAAAGTAGTGTGACAGGGACCACGAAGGCTGTCAACCCTCTTATTTAGTGGAGTCCCTGATGACGAGCTCGTGCGGGAGGAAGGTTCTTCCCTTGCGATGGGAGCCCTCGACGGTCATGCGTTCCAGGAGTTCAGCGAAGGCTACGCGGCCCATTTCGTAGGCTGGCTGCCTCACGGTGGTTAGCTCCGGGACACACATTTCAGCTTGGGCAGAGTCATCGAAGCCTGCCACGGCGATGTCATCCGGGACTTTGAGGCCTGCGTCGGTGAGTTCCCGGACGCAGCCGGCGGCGACAATGTCAGTGCCGCAGAAGACCGCATCAGGAAGGTCTTTTGCATTGAGGAGTTTCTTTGTGAGTGCTCTGCCCGAGTGGAAACCGAAGTTGCCTTCACCGAACAGGATCTGGTCCGACTCCAAGCCCGCTTCCGTTAGGGCCTGGCGGAATCCTTCCTCGCGCAGCCGGCCGGAGCGGGCTCCCCTGTGGGCGAGCATGGCCAGCTTCTTGGCCCCTGTGTCGATCAGGTGCTTGGTGATGTCGTAGGCTGCCTGACGGTCATCGATGGACACACCGAAGGCGGCCTCGGCGTCGACGATTTCACAGACCTGGACAACGCTCATTTGTTCAGCGACTGTGTTGACGTCGTCGTCCGGCATCGTCGGCGAAAAGATCACCAGTCCGTCCACGGAGCCATTACGCAGCATGTCCACGAGCTGCTGCTCGCGATCCAGGTCCCCCGTCGGTCGCTGCGATGAGGCTGACGTAGCCGGAGTCCGCGGCAGCGTCGCCGACACCGCGGAAGACTTCGCTGATCACGAGCGAGTCCAGGTTTTTGGCGAGGGCCAGGACACGCATTGTGCGGTCTCTTCGGAGATCCCTTGCCGAGGCGAGAGGACGGTAGCTAAGCTCACGGATTGCGGCGTTGACCTTCTCCTTGGCGGCCTCACTGACAGCCGGGCTCCCGTTCAAGACGCGCGAGACCGTCCCCACGGACACACCAGCAGTCCTGGCGACGTCCTGCACTGTCGGTCGAGCCATTCGATTTCCTCCCAGGAGCCGTGCCGTGGTCTTTGCCGCGCCCCCTCGGCGTTCCTCAGCATAGCTGGAGCGAAGAAGGCACCAAGCCGAGTGAGTGAACTCGCCCAAATTGAGCCTTCGACGAGAAACTCCTCCGGACACCTCACGCCCCCATGGAAGGAGCCCACTGCCAAAGAACGCCGTTGTCTCGGCGCTCATTGGCATCGAACACCAGCACGCTACAGTTCAAGCCGGGGGGGACATCTACGGACGCGGTGCACGCATTGCTGACTTCCTCTGCGCCAACTCCGTCACGCGCACCGTCCTCATCGTCGAGATCAAGACACCAGGCGCCACGCTGAGTAGCTCCACACCGAATCGAGGCAAAGGAATCGAAGCAGCCGTCTACCCGCCGCATACGGAACTTAGCGGACTGATCACGCAGGTGCAGTCTCAGATGGCGGCCGTACCCAAGAGCCTCGCGTCTCGCCGCACCTCCGACATCAAGCTCGACGCGTGGAATGAACCGCGCGGTGCTGTCACTACGGGACGAATTTCCGCCCTCGATCCACAGCAACTCGAGTCCTTCCTGAGATAACGAGATGGCCTTTCGACCGTGACGGTGCTTGGCTACGACGAGGTCCTAGAACGGCTGAAAGACCTACACGCCGCCCTCAGTTCTCCGCCGTCGCCCGAAGCGGACCTAGCGGAAGCGAGGGACCATGAAGTCCACGTGTAACCTTCCGTGCTTGTGCGCAGACATCCTCGCGGCTCACGAACAGACGAACAGCAGTGACAGACGAGCCGGCCTTGGCGAAACTTAAGGGTTGGCAGGCGAGACAACAAGCCCTCAATTGCTGACTGTCTAGGATGACCGACGGGGGTCATCCCTGCAAAAGGCGGACAAGGCAAAGTAATCGTTTCCGCTCTCCATCCAGCCAGAAGCTTCGCCTGCTATGCCCTCGATGTTAAAGGCTCCTCCGACATAGCCTTTCCTCGCTTGTGTCCCCCTCAGATTCTTGGGCCGGGTCCGCAAGCTATCACGTTGCCATTGGTTGCGCGCCACTTGACGGCTTCAATGCCGCGCAGTCAGAAGCACCCTAGCCGGCCGTCAGAAATGCCAGCACCCTGGATCGCCCCTACTTCCGGCCCCAGGTTCTGGAACATCCAGGCGCGCCTGCCGCTTTGCATCGCATAGGTTCTGACGCAGACGAACAACAGCCCTCCACGTGGAAGCCTCCACCGTCCCCCGCTCAAGAGGTCAGCACCAAAGCCAACAGTCCTCCGAGGCCGCGGCTGCCGCCCCCCCTCTCTTTTCTTTGCATATGACCAGACTCTCGCCGGGACTGACAGACAACTAGCGGCTTCAGCCGTTTCAGGGACTATAACTACACATCGCACCCCCCCTGTTCAACGTGAACACTAACCTTCAAAAAAATCCTTGAAAATATAAACTCAGTTGACAGTCCTTCCTGACTTGAGTAGTGTTGGTGAAAACATCAACTCATAACTTCGTGGAAGGAAATACTATGCTAAGAGGCAATCGATCGATTCATCTGCTCGACATAGAAAACATGCTTTCCACGGGGGGAGATTGAGGTGCGCGCAATCAATGCAGTTTTTGCGGATTACAAGGAGCAGGTGCCCATGGGGGGGAAAGACGACCTCGTGGTCGTTGGCGTTTCTAGCGCTGAGGGTCTGCTGGCAGTCGGTATGTCAGACCTTCGAAACGCTCGTCTCCTTTATAGGCCAAGTAAGGATGGCGCCGACTTGGCCCTGCAAGGCGTCCTTGATGGGGGGGAGCAACTCGAGGCTCGCTTCGCCTTGGTTCACGTGGCCAGCGGGGACGGGGGGGCTTTTCCCGTTCTGTTGCTGCCCTTGCCGGCCGTGGCGCCCGGGTAACCGTCGTTTCTCGGACGGAATCGCTCTCCAAGCGGTTGCGTCTGGCCGCACATCAGATAATCGAACTTCGCATCAAAACCATTGGATTGGACGCCGCATAATGACCGGAAATGTTGCCGAGCAGCTGATCAACCCCTCAGGGATTGCACGCCTCGCTGGCGTTGCGCCATCAACGGTTAGCAACTGGCGGACCCGGGATGAACACTTCCCGAAACCGGAGAACGATAACCCTGCCCGGCCTCTTTTTTCAGTTGCAAAGGTGACCGCCTGGCTACGGTCTAAGAATATTGAGGCAGCTCCACGTTCTCATGCATTCGTTCTGGCTGACACCATTCGTGGCGCCGTGCCGGCTGACAGGTTCATCCAGCTTCTACTCCCTCTATTGTGTGCCGAGCATTGGGCGCGTAGCTCCGGGCAGGGCCTGATGAACATGATGTTCGGCAGCTCTACGACGCACGCCAACGCGGGGGGACTTTGGACGCTTCGCTAACGATTGCTTCGGTTGGTCGTGAAGTGGCTCAAAACAGTTGGTATGTCGGCTCAGCCATCGAACGAGCGCTGGAACTGGCACGGCAAGCATGGGGTGATTCGCCCAAGCTGGAGCAGGTCTGCGCGAACATTTCCCAAGTCACTGATCTTTCCCAGGCGGCTGATGAACTCATCGAGCAACAGCCATGAACGGCAAATCTCCCTTGAATGTGCACTCTTCTCCCCGCGCCTTTGCGCGGTTCCTTGATGGCGTCCTGCCAGCCGGCGGAACCACGTTCGTCGACTTGGCCTGCGGATTTGGGCGGACCTTACTGGCTGCGGCCGAAACCCGACCAGAGACAAGGCTCGTGGGCAACGATATCGACGAATCAGCCCTTGAAATTGCAGCTTGCCAGTTGTTCCTTCGAGATCGGCCTGCTGAACTGGATACGGTTGACCTTTTACTGCCAGAGCCACGCTCAGAGTACGATCGGGTCGTACTCCATCCGCCTTTCGGACTCCGGTTGGCCGATGCTCAATTGGAAAGGCGGTGGCCTTTCGGGACGCCCCCCCCGAAGGGACAAAGCGACCTAGTGTGGCCTCAGGTGGCATTCCAGGAACTCGCCTACGGTGGGTACGCAGCGGTGGTTCTCCCCCCCACAGCGGCCCTCTCCCGCGCTGGTAAAGCTCGGGACGTGTGGGCGCGCATGATTGCCAAAGGCGCGGTTGAGGCCATCATTAGCCTCCCCCCCGGAAACAGTCAATTGAACACAACGCTTCCCGTCTCGGTACTGGTCCTATCCGCGAGCCCTGCGCCTCGTGGCGTCCTAATGATGCAGGTGCCGGACACCGGCGCATTCTCTAGCAAGCGCACGAGCACGAGTGACGAGAAGCAGTGGGAAGCGTACAAAGCGTCCATAGAGATCCTCTCTGCTTGGCGCGGCGGACGAACCGGCACGACAGACATTTCCATCGAGGTACCTAGGGAAAAGCTCCTGGGACCAGATTCCGTGCCAACACCCCAGTCGTGGCTTGCAGCCCTTTCGCCCTTGTCCGAAGACCGCGTGGAGCAAACTGCAGAACAGGTTAGACGAGCCGTCATGACCTGGGAGGAATCTGTCCGTGCGTGGGAACTACCTCCTCCCGCACGACCACTATCAGTTCATGCGGAAACGGTCCCCCCCCTTCGCCCCCCCGTATCCGAACTGGCTCTGTGCATTCCACGAGGCACCTACGTGAAGCCAAAGGAATTCACTCCACAGGTCCTTCCGGTCCAGGTTTACACGCTTAGCTCCCTTCGTTCCGGGCGGCCTGAACTGCTCCCAAATCAGTCAGCACGGGGCACCAAGAGAGTCATCACAGAACCGGGGGGACATTTTGGTTGCGAACGTTGGCCGAAGAATTCTCACCCTCGTGTGTCAGCAAGAGGCGTCGAAGTTGATCGCAACCTTGGACTTGTCCGGGCGGAGAAGAACGCATGGATCCGGACTTCATGGCTCAGCAGCTCATTGCCGATCACAACCAAGCCATGCTGTCTGGCGCCACTGTCCAGCGTGTAGATATCCGACACCTGCTAATCCCCCCTGCTCCCATTCCACGAGCAAAAAGCCGTTGGTGACATCATCCGCCGTTTCGTGCAGTTTACAGATCAAGCTCAAGCGGCCCTAGGGAGTGCCGAAGCATACATGTCAGCAATGCGCAACGCACTCGCCAGCGGCAGTTTCAAAATCTCAGGGAGGCTGTAAATGTGCTCATTCAAGCGTGTGCCTTTCAAGCAACGGCCCAGGCGGTCCGATTTCAAGGGAGCTTCTGGCGGCATCCGCCTATCGGCCAAACCCATCGCCCAGTGCCGTTTGTTTGATCTGAACGGCAACACTCAAGCTATTCTGCAGACACTATGAATGGGCACCGGGGCGATGGCGCAGGACTGGCAGCAGAGGCACGCGCACGGGCGCTCATCGACGGCCAACTCGTTGACTCAGGCTGGTCCGTGCAGGACAAGAAGAATCTGAACCTATTTGCTGCTCAGGGCGTCGCGTGCCGTGAAGTTGTCATGAAACCTGGCCATGGCCGCACGGACTACCTACTGTATGTCGACCAGCGGGCTGTCGGCGCGATCGAGGCAAAGCCCGAGGGCACAACACTCAGTGGTGTCGAGTGGCAGTCCACAATGTACGCCGAGGGGGGGCTGCCGCCTGAGGTACGGCTCAAAGCGCTGACCAAAGAGGGTCGCTTGCCGTTCATTTTCGAGTCGAGTGGCACCGAAACTCACTTCACCAACGGCTACGACCCTGCCCCCCCTCGCGCGCGACGACTGTTCAATTTTCCTAAGCCCGAGACGCTGGCTCGAATTCTGCGCGATGCCCAAGCCGACCCTGCGGCGCCAACGTGGCGGGCAAAGGTAGGGCACATACCCGCCCTGGACACAACTGGTCTGCGGCCAGCCCAGATCACCGCAATTCACGGAGTAGAGGACTCGCTTATCGCCCAACACCACGACCGCTCGCTGGTGCAGATGGCGACCGGCGCCGGCAAGACCTACACCGCGGTGACCAGCTCGTACCGCCTGCTGAAGTTTGGCGGGTTCGAACGGATCCTGTTCCTGGTTGACCGCAACAACCTCGCCGACCAGACACTCGCAGAATTCCAGAACTACCAGACCCCTGGTGATGGGCGTCGCTTAACAGAGATCTATAACGTTGACAAGCTCACCAGCGCGGGCATGCTTCGAAGCAGTAACATTGTAATTTCCACGATCCAGCGCGTTTACAGGGCACTCCAAGGCGGCGAGGTTTCCGCCGATGATGACCCCCCCCGTCTGGACGACTTCGTGCCCGCCGTGCCTGTCACCGTTGCCTACAACCCGCAGTTACCACCCGAGACATTCGATCTGGTAATCGTTGACGAGGCGCATCGGTCCATCTATGGCGTATGGCGAGGGGTGCTGGAGTACTTCGACGCACATGTCGTTGGTCTGACCGCCACACCAGGTAAGCAGACGTTCGCGTTCTTCCGTCAGAACCTCGTGTCGGAGTACACCTATCCGCAATCAGTTGCCGATCGTGTCAACGTAGACTTCGACGTCTACCGGATACGAACGGAGATCTCTGAGCGCGGAGGCCGTATCGAGGCTGGGTCAATCGTGCCAAAGGTCGACCGTCGCACCCGCAAGGAGCGCCTTGAAGCCATCGAAGAGGACTACGAGTACACACACAAACAGCTAGACCGTGCCGTCACCGCAAAGAGCCAGATCCGGCTGGTGCTGGAAACCTTCCGCGACCGGCTTTACACCGAGATCTTCCCTGGCCGCTCAACCGTGCCCAAAACCCTGATCTTTGCCAAAGACGACGCACACGCGGAGGAGATTGTCACCACGGTACGTGAGGTTTTCAGCAAGGGTAATGACTTCGCCGCCAAAATCACCTACAACGCACGAGACCCCCCCAAAGGTCAGCTGCAAGCCTTCCGAACCTCGCCCACCCTTCGCATCGCCGTCACCGTCGACATGATCGCGACCGGCACCGACGTCAAGCCCCTGGAGTGCGTGTTCTTCATGCGCGATGTCCGATCCGCGCAGTACTTCGAACAGATGAAGGGCCGTGGTGCACGCACCATCTCTCCCGCCGACTTCCAGTCCGTCACACCTGACGCGATGTCCAAGACCCGATTCGTCATCGTCGACGCAGTGGGAGTTACCGAACACGCGTTTGTCGACCCGCCCCCTCAACCGCGTTAAGGGCATCTCACTTAAGAAGCTGCTCGACAAGGCGGCCGCGCTATCCCTCTCCGAAGACGAAACCGCGACTCTCGCCTCCCGGCTCGCCAAGCTCGAGATGGACCTCACCCCAGCCGAACGCGAGGAGCTCGATTCAGTGGCCGGATGGCCTATGAGAGAACTCGTGCGCGGGCTAGTCGACGCCGTTGATCCGGACAAACAGGCGCAAGCCGCTGCCTGCACAGCCGACCCGGCCGCAGCCGCCCAGCAAGTCCTTGACGAGGCCATCAGGCCGCTCGCCGCGAATCCAGAACTACGCAACCGCATTCTCGAGCTGCGAGCCACCCACGACCGAGTCATCGACGAGGTCAACGCTGATGAGCTCATCGAGGCTGGGGGGGCGTCGTTGACTCCAGTCGTGCCCGATCCATCGTGGACTCCTGGCAGGCTTATCTCAACGAGCACCGCGATGAGATCACTGCCATCCAACTGCTCAGCGAAGCCCATGAACGACGAATCACGTTCGCAGACATCCAGGAACTCGCCGACCGGATCAGCCGCCCCCCCCGCACAGCTGGACCACCGACATTATCTGGAACGCTTACGAAGCGCTTTATGCCCCCCCCGAGTCCGCCACAGCGACCGCCATACCCTCACGGACCTTGTATCGCTGCTACGATATACGGTCGGCGTTGACGCCGAGCTGGTGCCCTATGCCGACCGCGTGCGTGAGCGATATGGAGGATGGCTGGCACAACAAAAGATGCGCGGGATCGAGTTCTCGCCGAACCAGAGGTGGTGGCTGGACCGCATGGTCGAAGTAATTGCTGTGTCAGCGGGTATTTCCGTGGCGGATCTCGATGCAGCTCCCTTCAATGAACGCGGTGGCGTAGATGGTGCGCTTCGTGATCTCGGCGACCGCACAAGCGACCTCCTCAACGAACTCAATACAGAGCTCACCGCATGACTTGGCCGCGTGTTCGACTGGATGATGTCGCCAGCATCCAAGGCGGTATCCAGAAGCAGCCGAAGCGGGCTCCCGTCAAGCACACGTTTCCTTTTTTGCGCGTCGCCAACGTCACCGCCAAGGGGGTTAGCCCTCGATGACGTACACACGATCGAATTGTTCGACGGCGAGCTCGAACGCTACAGGCTTCATCCTGGCGATCTCTTGGTGGTTGAAGGAAATGGCAGTCCGTCCCAAATAGGCAGAGCAGCGATCTGGGATGGATCGATCCCAGATTCTGTTCACCAGAACCACCTGATCCGCGTCCGTCCAGGGCCGAATGTCGATCCCCGGTACCTGGCTTAGTCTGGAACTCTCCTCTAATCCGAGACGAGCTCACAGCTGTGTCGAGCTCGACAAGCGGCCTCCACACTTTAAGCGTCGGGAAGCTCAAACGCATACTTCTCCCGCTTCCGCCCCCTAGAGGCGCAGAGGCGGATCGTTGCGATCCTCGAAGACCACCTCTCCCGACTCGACGCTGCGGCGGACTACGTCTCGGCCGCGTCGAAGCGTCTCTTCAATCTGCAGGAATCAACTCTCCAGGCGACCTTGGCAGGTCACGAGGTCGAGTACCTCCCTTTGAGCGATCTGTTGGCAATGCGGTTGACCAATGGAAGATCGGTTCCGACAAGCGACGACGGGTTTCCTGTCCTGCGCCTGACCGCGCTGACAACGCATGGCGTGAACCTTCAAGAGCGCAAGTCCGGTGCCTGGACGGCGTCAGAAGCTCGCCGGTTCCTGGTGTCTGAAGGAGATTTCCTTGTTGCGCGCGGCAACGGGAGCATTCGGTTAGTCGGCCGTGGATCGCTTGTTCGTCATCGTCCGGATCCGGTGGCCTTTCCCGACACGATCATCCGAGTGCGCCCAAATTCGGACGTCTACTTGGCAACTATCTGGACCACGTGTGGAATTCTCGCGGCACGCGCCGCCAAATTGAAAGCATGGCGCGCACCACCGCTGGCATCTACAAGGTCAACCAGAAGCAACTCGGGCGAATTCAGTTGCCCGTACCGTCCTCGCTGGACGTCCAATCCGCGGTCGCCGCCTCTGCTAATTCGTCGCGCGAAGCTATCGACGCTCTTGACAGATCAATCAAATCGGCAACGCGACATTCGCGCGCGCTACGCCGTGCCGTCTTGACCGCCGCGTTCACCGGGAAACTCACTGGCCGGCATGCAGACAACGACATCATTGAGGATCTGGTGCGTGTCCCTCCTAGATGGTCGGAGACAGCGGCAAGTTCATGAGGGTCAGCGACTTCCAGACCCTTATGCATACGGGACGACGGCGACTCCGTGAACCACTGCACCCCCCCGCTGGCCGACTCACTACAAACAGCAAACAACAGGAGAAGCACTTATGACTGACGCCAGACGACTAGTCGACAAGCTCTGGTCGTATTGTGCGGTGCTGCGTGACGATGGCGTGGGGGGGTCATCGAGTACACCGAACAACTGACCTACCTGCTATTCCTCAAGATGGCGCAGGAGCGTGCGACACGGAAGCTCGCCGCCGAGCAGATCGTGCCTGAGGAGTACTCATGGCAGCGACTGCTCGATGCTCAGGGCCACCAGCTTGAACTCACATACACCAAGATCCTTGTTGGCCTCGCCCGTGAACCCGGAGTCATCGGCACGATCTTCCGCAAGGCACAGAATCGGATCCAAGACCCGGCGAAGCTGCGCCGCTGATCGTTGATCTGATTGACAAGGAACAGTGGTCGCAAGCTGGCACAGACATCAAGGGCGACGCCTACGAGGAGCTACTGTCTAGGGGAGCGTCCGACAAAGGCTCTGGCGCTGGGCAGTACTTCACCCCCCCACGGGCCTGATCCAAGCGATCGTCGACGTCGTGCAGCCTACTGTAGCCGATACTGTCGTAGACCCCGCATGTGGCACCGGCGGCTTCCTCTTGGTGGCTCACGAGCAAGCCTCGCAGCGCGCGGAGACTATGACGCCGACACAACGCGATCACCTACGCGATGCATTCGCCTCCGGCTACGAGCTCGTTGACGGCACCGCGCGCCTCGCCGCTATGAACATGCTGCTGCACGGCATGGGTACCTCCAACGGTGACTCGCTCATCGAGGTCCGCGACTCCCTCATCGCCGATCCTGGGAAACGTTGGTCGGTCGTGCTATCGAACCCGCCCTTCGGGCGCAAGTCGTCCCTGACGATGATTGGCGTCGACGGACGTGAAGTCCGGGAGGACCGAGAGATTGAACGACAGGACTTCGTTGCCACCACGAGCAACAAACAGCTCAATTTTGTCCAGCACATCGCCACGATCCTCGACACGAATGGTCGGGCGGCTGTCGTCCTGCCTGACAACGTGCTTTTCGAGGGTGGCGCCGGCGAGACTATTCGCCGCAAGCTCCTCACGGACTTCGACCTCCACACGATGCTACGTCTGCCAACGGGGATCTTCTACGCCCAAGGCGTCAAGGCCAACGTCCTCTTCTTCGACAAGAAGGTCGCCCGCCCTGACCGTCCGTGGACGGAGCGACTGTGGGTCTATGACCTGCGCACTAACGAGCACTTCACGCTGAAGCAGAATCCCCCCCTCCGTCGGGCCGACTTGGACGATTTCGTGGCAGCATACATGCCTCGAAATCGCCCTGCTCGAATTGAGTCCGTGCGTTGGAGGTCATTTACCTACGACGAGATCATCGCCCGAGACAAGGCAAACATCGATATCACCTGGCTAAAGGACGAGTCGCTCGAAGATCAGGACAATCTGCTTTCGCCCGACGTCATAGCACGAGAGATCGTTGAGGACCTCACAGCTGCACTCGCCGAATTTGAAGCGGTGGCAGCGTCGCTCGAACGTCAGTTCGCAGTCGATCCCAGTGCTTGAGACCGGCGAGGCAAGAGAAGCAATCCGCTCGGCACCCGCATCAGGACGCCTTCGCCATCGATCGCTCTTGACTGTGCAGCATAAGAACAAGACAAGCGTATTCAGCCCGAGCAACCCGATCCCAGCGCACCGATATGAAACGGAGATGTCCTAAGTTCGCACTGACGATCTCGAATCGGTCAGTATTGGGTCATGGGTACGATGATCTCGCTTGTGCTGAACGGAATCGATATCGATTGGGGGGGCAAGAATCGGAATTTCACAAACCACTATTGGCTCTTTCCGCCAAATAGCCTTACGGACCTTGAATATACTTACGCCAACGGCGTCTTCAAAACAAAGCCCGGATTCCAGGCACCGCTGGAGGAGGTCTACTTCCGACTTTGTCATCTCGGCTATTCCCAGCAAGAGGCGAAGGCAAAGTTCGAAGGAGCCGTCGCTCGATGGAACCGCACCGCAGACTTGCGGCTTTCGTTCGCGGACTTCCGCGATGCTCTCGCCGAGATAGACCTCACATCTCTCACTTCGGCAGACTTGAAACCATATATCTGGGACTTCAGAGCTTTCCTTTTGCACCGGCTAAACGCGTGGGACACTGAAGATGCTCTTCTTGAAGAATTCATCAATGACTTGGACGTCACTCTTACGCTCAGGGCCCTTGCTGATCGCGTCGAAAACCGTGCCCTTCCGCTCCAGTGGCACCACCAGGACCTGGTCGACAGCGGATGGGTATCGCTCGCCGACCTGACTGACATCGACCTGCCTACCTTCATCGTCAACCACACTGTCATGTATGGCCGCCTTCAGGAATACGCTGGCACTGGGAGCCAGACCGCGTTTGACAACTGGCTTGTTGGTCGCGGCCTGCCCCCGTGCGACGCCCTACATAGAGATGAGAAAAGGCACTTTGAACCGCAAGGAGACAACGCTTCCCACCGCTGTCCGGAATATGATCCACCACCCCGAGAACCCGCACAATGACCTGTCCGACGCCAAAGTTCGTGAAAGCGTCGAGCAACTCCTGGGAATTTCGAAAACCCTGTCAAGCCCAATCCCAGGCCTCACCTAGTTCCCCTCACATTGCAACTCTCACGCTAGGAGCCAGAGCCTACATTCGTTGCCACGCGGAGTCGGGCCATACCCGACCGTATTCGGAGGTTGATGTCGCCGTTATTATCCTGGCTGCTGAAGGGCATGGATCACAGCCTATGTTGTGGTGAGTTTGTGTGGCATGGATGCTCTTCGGAGCCTGGCATCTTTTCTAGGTCTGGGTCGACTTCCGGGCTGCGGGGGGGATTTTCCGGCCCTGCTTCCCCCGCCGTGAGTCGGCTGGTGTGTACTGAGTTGCTTTTGGTGGGCCCCCTGCGTCTCGGAGTGTTTGAGGACTACCATCCCCCACTAAACCTGGACCGCGACCCTCGCCTGCCAGATGAATGGTATCCGCGCCATCCACCGTTCAAGCCTCGGCCAATGGAGAGCGCAACAGACCCACTTGGTATCCCAAACCACCCCCTCCTCACCCACCCCCTTGACTCACACTCCCACCTTCCCTAAACTTTTCATAAAGCAGAATCTAAATTCCACAAAGCGGAAACTGAAGCCAAGCACCAAGCAACAGCCAAGCAACCCGGAAAATAGATCAAAGCCCCCCCTCCTCGGAAGGACCTACGATGACGTACACAGTGAACTGCTCCATCCTCCTGACGGAGCTGCCCTTGCTCGAGCGCCCCGCCGCCGCGAAGGCAGCCGGTTTTGACGCCGTCGAGTTCTGGTGGCCCTTCGCCACTTCGGTTCCCACCGACCAAGAGACAACGGAGTTTGAAACCGCCATCAAGGACGCCGGCGTTCAGCTCACGGGCCTGAACTTCAACGCCGGCAACATGCCCGGCGGCGACCGCGGCCTGGTTTCATGGAAGGGACGTTGCTCCGAGTTCAAGGACAACATCGACGTCGTAGCCGGCATCGGTGAGCGCCTGGCTGCAAGGCCTTCAACGCCCTCTACGGCAACCGCCAGGACGAGTTCACCCCCTGAAGAGCAGGACGAACTCGCCGCCAAGAACCTCGCCGCAGCAGCGGAAGGCGTCGCCCGCATCGGCGGCACCGTCCTCCTCGAACCGGTCAGCGGCGCACCCAAGTACCCGCTCCTCACCGCCGAAGACGCACTCAAGGTCATCGCCCGCGTCAAGGCAGAATCCGGCGCACAGAACATCAAGCTCCTCGCCGACTTCTACCACCTGGCAGTCAACGGCGACGACGTCGAATCCGTCATCGAGAACCACGCCAAGGACTTCGGCCACATCCAGATCGCCGACAACCCCCCCGGCCGCGGCGCTCCCGGAACCGGCACCCTCCCCCCCTCGGCGAATGGATCGCCCGCAGCCGCGAACTCGGCTACGACGGCTACATCGGCCTCGAGTACAAGGAACCGCAGGAATCGGCTTTCAGCTGGGCCATCCGCCAGCGCGCCAACGCCAACTAAGCACAGGGCGCCCAACTAAGTAGCAGCAGAGCGCGTTTAGAACCCTCATAACGCGCACTAATGCGACTTAGTTGGGTAAGCACACCCGGGTTAAAACACACACAGACTTCCCCCCCAGAAAGAGAACCACAATGAGCAACGTTGCAGTCATCGGACTCGGAATCATGGGCCTCCCCCCCATGGCCATCAACCTCGTCAAGGCCGGCCACACGGTCACCGGTTTCAACCGCAGCCAGGACAAGATCGACAAGCTCGTCTCCGAAGGCGGCCAGGGTGCCACCAGCATCGCGGACGCAGTCAAGGACGCCGACGTCGTCATCACCATGGTCCCGGACTCCCCCCGATGTTGAGGGTGTAGTCAGCGGCAAGGACGGCGTCTTCGCCAACGCGAAGAAGGGCACCATCTGGATCGACGCATCCAGCATCCGCCCGGACGTCGCCAAGCGCCTCTCGGACGACGCCGTAGCAGCAGGCATCCGCCCGCTCGACGCTCCCGTATCCGGTGGCGAACAGGGCGCAATCGACGCCGTCCTGTCCATCATGGTCGGCGGCGAAGCAGCAGACTTCGAGGCAGCACAGGATGTCCTCAACGCAGTGGGCAAAACCATCGTCCACGTCGGCCCGTCCGGCTCCGGCCAGACCGTCAAGGCAGCCAACCAGCTGATCGTAGCCGTCAACATCCAGGTTCTCGGCGAGGCCATCGCCTTCCTCGAGCCTACGGCGTAGACACCGACGCAGCACTGAAGGTCCTCGGCGGCGGCTTGGCCGGCTCCAAAGTCCTCGATCAGAAGGGTCAGAAGATGCTCGACCGCAACTTCGACCCCCCCGCTTCCGCCTGGCCCTCCACCACAAGGACCTCGGCATCGTCACCTCCGCAGCCCGCGAAGCCAACGTCGCTGTCCCGCTCGGCGCAGTCGTCGCCCAGCTCGTCGCCGCAACCGTCAACCAGGGCGACGGCGCCTCGACCACTCGGGCCTCTTCAAGCAGGTCCTCCAGCTCAGCGGCCGTAAGTAAGCCCAAAGGCAACTAAGCAACACAAAGCAGGGAACCCGCCGTCGTACATAAACGACGGCGGCTCCCTCACCACACCCAAAAACACCACAGACTTCGCCCGTCAGGGCAAAAAACAAGGAGTACACCATGGCAAAGATGCGCACCGTTGATGCGGCCGTAGCCATCCTGGAAAAGGAAGGCGCAACCGAAGCTTTCGGTCTGCCCGGCGCAGCAATCAACCCCTTCTACTCAGCAATGCGTGCCCACGGCGGCATCCGCCACACGCTGGCCCGCCACGTTGAAGGCGCCAGCCACATGGCTGACGGCTACAGCCGCGCAGCTGACGGCAACATCGGCATCTGCATCGGCACGTCGGGCCCCGCAGGCACGGACATGATCACTGGCCTGTACGCAGCCCAGGCCGACTCGATCCCCATGCTCTGCATCACCGGTCAGGCACCCGTTGCCAAGCTGCACAAGGAAGACTTCCAGGCCGTGGACATCGAGTCCATCGCCAAGCCGTTGACCAAATTCGCCATGACCATCCTCGAGCCGGGCCAGGTTCCCGGCGCGTTCCAGAAGGCATTCCAGCTGATGCGCTCGGGTCGTCCGGGCCCGGTTCTGCTGGACCTGCCCATCGACGTTCAGATGGCCGAGATCGAATTCGACATCGACGCCTACGAGCCCCTGCCGGTGGAGAAGCCCAAGGCTTCCCGCAAGCAGCTGGAAAAGGCATTGGACCTGCTCACCGCTGCTAAGCACCCGCTGATCGTTGCCGGTGGCGGCATCATCAACGCCGGCGCTTCGGCCCAGCTGGTTGAGCTGGCCGAGATCCTGAACGTTCCGGTTATCCCCCACGCTGATGTTGGGGGGGCACCATTCCGGATGACCACCAGCTGATGGCCGGCATGGTTGGCCTGCAGACCTCGCACCGCTACGGCAACGAGACGTTCCTGCAGAGCGACTTCGTGATCGGCATCGGCAACCGTTGGGCCAACCGCCACACCGGCGGCCTGGACACCTACACGGCCGGCCGTAAGTTCGTGCACATCGACATCGAGCCGACGCAGATCGGTCGCGTTTTCTCCCCCCCGGACTTGGGCATCGCGTCCGACGCCGGTGCGGCGCTGGACGGTCTGTTGGAGCTGGCACGCGAACGCCAGGCTGCAAAGACCCTGCCGGACTACTCGGGTTGGGTTGCCGAATGCCAGGAGCGCAAGGGTTCCCTGCACCGCAAGACCAACTTCGACAACGTGCCCATCAAGCCGCAGCGCGTGTACCAGGAGATGAACAAGGCCTTCGGCCGCGACACCACCTACGTGTCCACCATTGGCCTGTCGCAGATCGCCGGCGCACAGATGCTGCACGTGTTCGGTGCCCGCAAGTGGATCAACGCAGGCCAGGCTGGCCCGCTGGGTTGGACCGCTCCCGCTGCATTGGGCGTTGTTCGTGGAACCCCGGATGCCACCGTTGTTGCCCTGTCCGGTGACTACGACTTCCAGTTCATGATCGAGGAACTGGCCGTTGGCGCACAGTTCAACCTGCCGTACATCCACGTTGTGGTGAACAACAGCTACCTGGGCCTGATCCGTCAGAGCCAGCGCGGTTTCAACATGGAGCAGAACGTTTCCCTGGCCTTCGAGAACATCAACTCCCCCCCGGAGACCAACGGCTACGGCGTGGACCACATCAAGGTTGCCGAGGGCTTGGGCTGCAAGGCCATCCGCGTTGAGGACCCCAACGATCTGCCGCCGCTTTCGACAAGGCCAAGGCACTCATGGGCGAGTTCAAGGTTCCCGTGGTTGTTGAAGTGATCCTGGAAAAGATCACCAACATCTCCATGGGCGTTGAGATCAACGGCGTGAACGAGTTCGAAGAGTTGGCAGAAACCGCGGCGGACGCACCCACCGCGATCCTGACCAAAGCGTAAGTAAGTAAAGGAAGGAGGCACCGGAATGCGTGTTGTCATCGCCCCCCCGGACAAATTCAAGGGCTCGCTGTCCGCGCCCGACGTCGCCAAGCACCTGGCAACAGGCCTGCAGGCGGGGTTCGGCAAAGGCATTGAGGCAACACGCATTCCGGTGGCCGACGGCGGCGAAGGAACCATCGACGCCGCCATCGGCTCCGGCTTCACCCGCCGGACCACCACCGTCACCGGCCCGCTCGGCGAGCCGGTGAAGGCCGACTTCGCAGTGCGGGACCAGGAAGCTGTCATCGAGATGGCGGCTGCTTCCGGTCTCGCCCTCCTCCCGGACGGCCCCCACTTCCCAGACGGCCAAAACGGCAACCAGCATCGGCACGGGTGAACTCATCCGCGCCGCGCTGGACCTCGGCTGCCGCAAGATCATCCTGGGTGTGGGCGGCAGCGCCAACACCGACGCCGGCGCTGGAGTCCTGCAGGGCCTCGGCGCCGTGTTCCTGGACAAGAACGGCAACGAGCTTCCCGGCGGCGGTGCGGCTCTCGCGGAAATAGACAGCATCGACTTCTCCAACTTCGACGTCCGCGTCGAGGCCACGGAGTTCGTGTTGGCGTCCGACGTCGACAATCCCCTTTTGGGGGGGCAAGCGGAGCCCCAGCCATCTTCGGTCCACAGAAGGGCGCGACGCGGAGCGACGTCGCCGAACTGGACGCCGCTGCAAGCCACTTCGTCGACGTGCTCGCAGCAGCAACCGGGCAGCACGCCAAGTTTGCGGCCAAGGCAGAAGGCGCCGGAGCGGCTGGCGGCGTTGGCTACATAGCCATAGCGGCACTGAAGGCAGAGCGCGGCCGGGTATCGACGTCGTGCTTGAATTCACTGAGCTTGAAGAACGCCTGAAGGGCGCCGATCTGGTGATCACCGGAGAAGGCAGCCTGGACGAGCAAAGCCTGCTCGGCAAGACCCCCCATGGGCGTCTCGCGGGCGGCACAACGGAACGGGGTTCCCGTGATCGCCGTGTGCGGTCGGAGTACCCTGAGCCGTGAACAACTCACGGATGCCGGCTTCCACACGGTCCACGCACTGACCGATCTGGAAAAAGATGTCCAAAAATGTATCGCTGAAGCAGGTCCGTTGCTTGAACAATTAGGTAAGCACATAGGCGTGTACCTGGCGGAACGGACCGAAAACAAGGAGTACCTCAATGTCTGAAGCAATCGGCGCCTATGACCTCGTTATCCGGGGCCAGCGCATCCTGACCACCGCCGGCCTCGCAGCCCGCGAAGTTGGCATCCGCGACGGCATCATCGTCGCCATCGAACCCCCCCTGGCAACGGCCTGACGGGCAACGAGGTCATCGAACTCGCAGACGACGAAACCCTCATCCCCCCCGGCCTGGTGGACACCCACGTCCATGTCAACGAGCCCGGCCGCACCGAATGGGAAGGCTTCGCCTCCGCCACACGCGCCGCAGCCGCCGGTGGCGTGACCACCATCATCGACATGCCGCTGAACAGCATCCCGCCCACCACCACCGTGGACGGTTTGGAGCAGAAGCGCGTTGTCGCCAAGGACCAAGCGTTCGTGGACGTCGGATTCTGGGGCGGCGCCATCCCGGGCAACAAGAGCGACCTCCGCCCGCTCCACGACGAAGGCGTTTTCGGCTTCAAGTGCTTCCTCCTGCACTCCGGCGTGGACGAGTTCCCGCACCTCGATGCAGACGAGATGGAAGAGGACATGGCTGAGCTCAAGTCCTTCGACTCCCTGATGATCGTGCACGCTGAGGACTCCCACGCTATTGACCGCGCCCCCCGCACCCGGGCGGCGACCACTACGAAACCTTCCTCGCTTCCCGCCCCCCCGCGGCGCCGAGAACAAGGCAATCGCCGAGGTCATCGAACGTGCCCGCTGGACCGGCGCCCGCCCACATCCTGCACCTCTCCTCCTCCGACGCACTGCCGATGATCGCCTCCGCAAAGCGCGACGGCGTCAACCTCACCGTTGAGACGTGCCCGCACTACCTGACGCTCATGGCCGAAGAAATCCCCGACGGCGCCACTGCCTACAAGTGCTGCCCGCCCATCCGTGAAGCCTCCAACCGCGAGCTCCTCTGGAAGGGCCTGCAGGACGGCACCATCGACTGCATCGTCTCGGACCACTCCCCCTCCACACTGGATCTGAAGGACCTGGAGAACGGTGACTTCGCAGTGGCATGGGGGGGCGGCGTTTCCTCGCTGCAGCTGGGCCTTTCGCTGATCTGGACCGAAGCCCGTCACCGCGGCATCCCGCTGGAGCAGGTCGTCTCCTGGATGGCCGAGAAGCCCGCCGCTTTGGCCCGCCTGCACAACAAGGGCCAGCTCGCCCTGGGCTACGACGCCGACTTCTCCATCTTCGCGCCGGACGAGGCCTTCGTTGTGGACGTCACCAAGCTCAAGCACAAGAACCCGATCACGCCGTACGACGGCCGTCCGCTGGCCGGCGTCGTCCGCAGGACCTACCTGCGCGGCACCCCGATCGACGGCCAGAACCCCGGCGGCAAGCTGCTCCGCCGCGGCAACGTTTAGGTCAACCGTCATGGCAGTCAATGCCTACGGGCCACCGCCGTCGCGAGGATCCGCAGCCCCGCGGGTCTTCCGCACGCCGGAACGGCATGACCGCACACGGCCTGGCGCTCTGGGTCAACCCGGCCGAGGGCGACGAGATCG
>BBFS01000017.1 GCA_001313365.1 Paenarthrobacter nitroguajacolicus JCM 14115 | reverse complement strand
TCCGACGAGGCCGTTGAGGAGTTTCTGGGCCCGGCTGCGGCGGTCCAGGTCCGGTCCGGTGGCTTTTTGCCGGTGGGATTGTTGCCGGTGGTGAGTCTGGGGTTGGTGGCGGTGTTCATGGCGGTGGTGAGGGTTTCGTATTGTTCGGCGGTGGCGAAGATTTCGAGGTGGTGGAGTCCGTGGCGGCGTCGGCGGCGGAGGAACGCGCCTTGGAGTTGGCGGAGAACTTCCTCGGACGGTTCGGCACCGTCCTGGTCGATGACGTCGGTCCAACGTTTGGTCATCTTGGCGACGAAGTCCGGGTCGGATTCCATCGCGGTGGTGGTGAGGGCGTGTTCCATCCGGGTGATGGTGTCCTCATCGGTGAATTGCCGGACGGTGTCCAGGGCGGTGCTGATGATCGTCGCCGAACGGGACGGTACCAGGCTGAGGAGAGGGCGTCGGCCAGGACTTCGCGCCGGGCCGGGATCTGTTGCCCGGCCATTCCCGTCTGGGGGGGCAGGACATCGGGGGCGAGGGCGAGCCTGCGCCGGGCTTCACCGATGCTGATCCGCAACCGGGCCCGAAGGAACTCAGCGGCAGTCCGGTACCCGTCATCCAAAGGCTCACTGAATCGGAGGCCCGTCCTCCGGAACCCGCACCGGTCACGGAACCGGCCTCAGTTACTGGCCCTGGACCGATCACGGAACCGGCCCTGCGCACGGAAGCTCCTGCGCTCATGGAGCGTGCTTCACCAACGGAAACCGGCGCCACATCCAATCCTGGCCCCACGTCGGAAACCGGCCCCACCTCGGATCCTGGCGCCACTTCGGATCCTGGCTCTGGTTCAGTCCACCCCGTCCGCCATCCCGGCCCGGCCCCGAACTCGGACGACCCCGGCGACGTTTGCTGTGCTTCTTTCCGGGTCCGTTCCACCGCCTGCGCGGCGACGACCTGCAAGTACTCCAGCGACCGGGAGATCTCCTCGACCCTGCCCGCGAAATCGGCAGCCGCAACAAAACCAAACAACCGCGCCTCATCGGCCCCCCCATTGATCGCAACGCATCCGCTGCGGCTGCACACTCATGGAGAGCCGCTTCCAGTACTGGCAAACCCGGCGCCGAGGATTTCGGCCGCAGCAACTCCGGCCGCAGTGGCTCCGGCGCTGTTCGTGGGCGGAGGCCCTGGGCGAGGGCAACTGCTGGGGGCGCCTCCTCCTCGCGCGCCGCATTTTCGGGCATGGAACATTCGCGGGACCCTGGAGGCGCAGCTTCTCGGGCATCGGACGCCGACGCGAGTCCAAGAAGTAGCTCAGGAACCAGTGAGGTTTCCGCGTCGGTGCCTGCCGTCGTCGGGAGCTCACGCGTTGGAAGCGGGGAAAACGTGTCGAGCGGGGAGGGCGAGACGCGCGTGGGCATCTCACTGGCGTCGGACGAACCGTCTGCCGCGCCAAAACCTGCCCTATGCCTTCCATAACTCAACTCTGTCAGGATGGCGCCACATCTATCAGCCTCATTGACGCTATGTGGAAAAAGTCAGTCCACGGCTCAGCTTGTCGAAAGATCGGGGGGGCTTCAGGACCTACCGTACAAACATGACTATTGATCCAAGTCCAAAATCACCGGTCCGGCAGTTGCGCCTCGTCGTGGAGGCTGAGGACTACGAAGCTGCGTTGGCATTTTTCCGCGATGCCCTGGGCCTCACCGAGCAGGCTGCTTTCGAAGGAGAGGGGGGGATGCGCGCGTCACTATCCTCGAAGCCGGCCGGGCTACCCTGGAGATTTCCAACCCCGCCCAGGTGCGGCTGATCGACCAGGTAGAGGCCGATGGCCAGCCCAGTGCCAAGATTCGCATAGCCTTCGAAGTGGATGATTCCGCAGCAACCACTAGAGACTTGGTCGAAGCAGGGGGGGCACCTTGATTGCTGAACCCAGGGAAACCCCGTGGAAGTCATTGAATTCGCGACTCGAAGCACCCGCAGGTCTCCAGATCACGCTGTTCCAAGAGCTTGAAGCCATCGAAGAACGAAGCTCGAAGCCCGGTTTCAAACGACCTTGATCCAGTGTCGCGTGTGCCGGCCCCAACTTTAGGCGGCGCCTATCAGACGACTCCGTCTTGGTGATCGATGCCCGCTTGATCGACCTTTCGGTGGAAGCGCATGCCGGCCTTGCCGCCCACGATGGCGCCGAGGAGGGGGGATGATCAGGCGATGACGAGACCGATGATGCCGCTGGTGGTCATCAGGCTTCCGTCGACGGGAATCTGCGGTGCGCCGTTGAGATTGTCGAGAATATTGAACTGGCTCCCGGCCACCGCCGCGAGGACCGCCACGATAATGGCGATGATGATGCCCCACAGCCACACGGCGAGCCCCTGTTTGGCTCCGTCGAAACGGGCCATGCGGCCAGCGACGTACCCGCCGCAGTAGTAAGCCAGGAACAAGACCACTGCGAGGACGATTCCGCTGACGATGCCCAAGGTTTCCGCATTCTGCTGGGCCTGTTCTGCCGCCTGTTCTGCGCCGGATGGATTTGCTGCTCCTACCCCCCCACGCCGATGGCAGTGGCTAAGGCGCTGAGCAGGACCGTCATCCCGATGGCCGTCAGCCAGCCAAAGAAAGCCGAGCCCCCCCATTTGATGCCGCCGAAGCGTTCCTTTTCCGCTCTGACGACGTCGTCCCTACGGGTTTCGGGAGTGCTTGAGCCCGCACCATTTTCGTAGACCATGTCAGCTCCTAATCCGGGTGCCTTTGGTTAATCAAGCAAAACACCGCCCCCGACAAGAAAGCAAGCATACTTACTAAAGTGCTGCATGCCTTATGAGTCGATTTCCGCCAAACCGCGAGGGACTTTCAGGGTGTCACCTGAAACCTGAAGCAACTGCAGGGCTTCCGCAGCCGCTGATCCCGGGTCTGCGGCGTACAGGAGCACCCGATGCCCCCGATTCGTCCGGCGGCGTGAGTACCTCGAAGTTCAACTCCAGATATCCCACTTCAGGATGGTGCAGGTATTTCACACCGGACATGCAGTTCTCCACCGGGTGCCGGGCCCAGAGCTTCGCAAAATCAGGGCTTTTCAAGGTCAGCTCACCAACCAGGGACGCCAGTTCCTGGTCATCGGCGGATTTTCCCGCCACGAGGCGCAATGACGCGACCGCCCTTCTCGCCTCGTCCGGCCAACGCGTGTACAGCTCCCGTGTGTGGTCGTCGAGGAACAACAGCCGGGTCATGTTGGGACGAGTAGAGGGGGCCTCCGGCGCTGCGAAGTCCAGGTGGCCGGCAACGAGCCGGTGTCCCAAGACGTTCCACGCCAACACTTCACTTCTGCGCCCCCCCAGCACCACCGCCGGAGTGCCGGGCATGGACTGGATCAACGCAGTGTCCCCGGCCGCACTTTGTCCGGCTTTGCCGCGTGCGGCGTTTCGTCTTTCCCGGACGAGCCAGGTTGAAGAGATGCACGCGTTCGTCTTTGCTGAGGTCCAGGCACGAGCGATTGCATCGATGACAGCTTCTGAGGCGTTTGTACTCAGGCCCTGCTCCAGCCGTGTGTAATACGTGGTGCTGACTCCGGCCAGCATGGCCAGTTCCTCCCGTCGCAGGCAGGGACGCGCCGGATGCCGTAATTTAGAACGCCCACGTCCTCGGGCTGCAAGGATGCCCGACGGATGCGAAGGAACTCCCCCCAAGTTCGCTATGTGTACCCATGCCCCCCATTGTTCAGCTAATTGCCGGGGGGGTTGTCCTGTCACTGCCAGTGGTACCCACAGCGGGGGGTGTGGTTGCCACCCACGAAGACGGTCACGCTGAACGCATGCCAACAACCAAACGCATGCCAACAACCACTAGAGCCAGCCATCCCCCACATCGAGCCAGCACAAAACAAGGCCCCCACAAAGCATGACCACCAAACAACGGCTGGCGCTCGTCGTCCTCCTGGCGGCGAGTTTCACGCTGGCCGTCGATTTCTCGATCCTCAACGTCGCACTGCCCGCAATCGGCTCCGACGTCGGTTTCTCGCTGGAAAACCTCCAATGGGTCGCAACGGCTTTTGCGCTGTGCGCCGCTGGCTTCACGTTGCTGTTCGGCCGAGTGGCAGACTTGGCGGGTCGGCGGAGGATGTTCCTGATCGGTATGGCGCTGCTCGGAGCAGCGTCACTGGCTGGTGGCCTGGCGACTGAACCGGCGTTGCTGCTGCTGGCAAGGGTGGGCCAAGGCATCGCAACGGCGATGGTGGTACCGGCGGCCTGTCACTGCTTCTGGTTTCGTTCCCGGAAGGCCCTCTTCGGGACAAAGCACTCGGGCTCAATGGGTCCCTGATGGCCGCCGGATTCACCACTGGGGCGATCCTGGGTGGGCTGCTGACCGACCTCCTCAGCTGGCGGTGGGCGTTCTTCATCAATGTGCCCGTTGCGGCAGCCGTTCTCCTCATCGCACCCGTTGTACTCGCCGAAAGCCGGGCAACGTCCAAGCTCCGGCTCGACGTTCCCGGCGCCGTTACAGTCACCCTTGGCCTGCTCGCACTGGTCTTCGGCCTCACGCATACCGCCGAACACACCTGGACCCACCCTCTGACGCTCGGTGCGCTTGCGGCCGCCGTCGTCCTCTTTGCGGTGTTTGCCATGGTTGAAAGCCGGGCGCCGCATCCGCTGGTGCCTCTTGCCATCCTCAAGCGTTCGAGCGTGGCGTGGGGCAACGTCGCCGGAGTCCTGGCCTTCGTTACCGAGACATCGCTGGTGTTCCTGCTAACCCTGTACCTGCAGCAGGTCCTCGGCTATACGCCGCTCGGTGCGGGTCTTTCCTTCGCCGTCCTGGGCTTGGGCACAGTGCTCGGCGGCATGCTCGGACCCAAAGTAATTGCGAGGTCGGCAGCAAAAAGGCAATCGTGTACGGGTTCGTGGTTCAGGCAGCGGCCACCGGAGCGCTGGTGTTGCTCAGCTCGGATCCGGCGTCCATCGGGCTCCTCCTGGTGGCGACATTCGTTGGGGGGGGTGTCGCCAACCTGGTGGTCATCGTGGGCTTCATGGTGACCGCCACTTCAGGGCTGCCCGACGCAGATCAAGGCATGGCAACCGCTGGCAACCATGAGCCAGCAGATCGGCATCACCATGGGGGGGATCCCGGTGATGAGCGCGGTATTCACCGCTCAGCTGCTTGCCCTCGGCGCGAGCGACGCGCCCGCGGTGCTGAACGGCGTCACGGTAGCCATCGCCGTGAATGCGGCCCTTTGCCTCGCGGCTGCCGCGGCCGTGGCGGTGTTCCTCAAGAAGGAAGCGGCACCAGTCGCTGGCTGACATACCTGACGAGGCGCATTGGCGGGGAAACGCACGACGGCGGCAGGTCGCCGTCGTGCGTTTCCCGCGTTAGGTGCGGACCGCCGAAGCGGCGATCAAGCTGCTGCGACGCCGCCGCGGTCGGTTCGAGATCGGCGAGGGTGAGCCGATGCGAAGGAGCTTTCGGCAACGGAACAGTGGAGGTTACGGAGAGATCCGGACCGACATGAACCAGCTCGCCGGACTCCATGGGCCGCCAGCCAGGGTTGGGGTCCATGGGTTCGGTGGCGAAGAGGACATGTGGGGGAACGGGAAAGCTCGGTACTCTTCGAACGGATCCGATGACTTCGGGCGTCGAGCGGGGCCGATGCAGAGGCCTGCCGTTCAAGCACGTACAACTCGTGGGTGGCCGGGTATCTCAGCGCCCACATGTCCGTTGCGGTGGTCAGGATAAAGTTGAGGCTGAAAACGGGGGGGAGCTCCCGAGCGACCCAGTGGATGGCCTTCACTATGCCGGTCCCTACGTCCCCTCCGGCGAGGCGCGTTTCCGCCGTGATGAGTGCGAAAAGGCGCTCGCTGTCCGACTGTCCCAACACCAGGTCCATCACGCCGAGCTCATTGAGGCGCTGATCAAGTTGCTCCAAACCGTGGAGAACACCGTTGTGCGCGAAAAGCCGCCCGTCCTGCTCGAACGGGTGCGTATTGGCCATGGTGAGCGCGCCGGTGCTGGCGTACCGAACATGGGCCAGGAACGTGGTGCTCTTCAGGTCCCTCGCTTCGCGGGCGAAAGCGTGATCCTCCCACGCCGCCAAAGGCTGTTTGGCTACGTGCGCCCTGCCTGCCGTATCAAAGGTACCTATGCCGGCGCCGTCGGGCTCGCGTCGGCTTTGCACGGAGAGGCTGTCCGGCGCATCCAACAACCAGAAGGTGGCACGCACCGGCCGTGGACCGGCATGGAGCCCGAAGAGCCGACACATATGGAACTTCCCTTCACGGAGTTAGTGGTGAAAGCCTTCTGACTGCTTGTCCGTGGGCATCGGCGCCGTGAGGCTATCGAGGTAGTCGACTTCCTTCTTGAGGTCAGCCAGGAAGCTGGATGCGAGGTCCCGGGTGAAACCGTTGCGGACCACGATCCTTTGGACTGTGACCTCACTCAACCCATCGGGCAACGGGTAGGCCGGAACCAGCCAGCCGTTCATTCTGAGCCGTTCCGAGAGGTGGTGAAGGTCCCAATGCTCTGTGTGGCCGTCGCTAAGCTGCCATGCGAACACCGGAATATCCGACCCGTCGCTCCAGAGGGTGAACGCGTCCATCGCCCCTATCTCGCTGGAGAGGTAAAGTGCCACATCCCTGGACGTCGCTTGGACAGACCTGTACCCGGCAAAGCCGAGGCGGAGAAACAGGTAGTACTGCAGCAACACCTGGCGCCGGGCCGGGGAGAAGTTCAGCGCAAACGTTGGCATGTCCCCCCCGCCGAGGTAGCTGACGTGGAAGATCAAGTCCTCGGGGGAGTGCCGCCGCGTCCCGCCACACCACCCAGCCCAGGCCCGGGTACACCAGTCCGTACTTGTGGCCGGAGGTGTTGATGGAAGCGAGGCGGGGGGAGCCGGAAATCCCACACGGTTCCGGGTTGCAGGAACGGTGCCACCATGGCTCCTGAAGCACCGTCCACGTGGATGGGGATGTCCAGTCCGCGACGTGCCTGAATCTCGTCCAAGGCCTCGGAGATGAGCTCCACCGGCTCGTACTTGCCGGTGTAGGTGACGCCCAGGATGGCGACGACGCCGATGGTGTTCTCGTCCACATACTTGTCCAGGTCATGGCCGTCCAATGTGGGATGCTCGGCCGAGACCGGGACGAACCGGGGGGGCTCCACGTCCCAGTAATTGCAGAACTTCTCCCAGCACACCTGGACGGCGGAGCTGAGGATGAGGTTGGGCTTCTCCGTGGACTTGCCGGCAGCGCGCCGGTCATGTTGCCAGCGTCGCTTCAAGGCCAAGCCGCCAAGCATGCAGGCCTCGGAGGACCCGATGGTGGAGGTGCCGATGCTCTTCTCGGGATCCGGCGCATTCCACAGGTCCGCGAGCATCCGCCAGCAGCGCGTCTCGATCAGTGCTGTCTGCGGGTACTCGTCCTTGTCGATCATGTTCTTGTCGAACGTCTCGGCATAAAGCCTGGATGCTTCCGTCTCCATCCATGTCCCGACGAACGTGGCCAGGTTCAGCCGCGAATTGCCGTCCAACATCGCTTCGTCGTGGACAACCTGGTAAGCCGTGGCCGGCAATGATTCGCCGTCCGGCAGGGTGAAACGGGGGGAAAATGTTGGATTCTCCGGGCCTGCTGAACAAGGGATTGAGTTCGACGGCGGTGTCCGGTTCATGCTGTGACGCTCGGTGGGATCTGCTCATGGGGGGGCAACTCCTTGGGATCGTCCGCTCGCGGCGGGGGGGCGCAACCTGTCCTCGGCTCACGCTACCCGGGACGGGCCGCCCACCCAAGCTTCCGAAGCGCTGCAGAAAGCGTACGACGGCGGTAGCTCGCCGTCGTACGCTCTTTTCGCCCTGGTGTCGGTCAAGTCAGCGCTTGTGAAGTTAGAGCCAGTGAAGTCCAGCGCAAGCTGAGGCTAGTCCGGAATCTCCCTCCGGAACCCGTACCCATCGCAGTGAAAATCCTGGGCGTGGCAAGCGCCACCGATTCTTCAATTGGGGGGGCTTGCCAAGCAAACACTAAGCATGCTTATGATTTGGTGTTCCTTAAAGCCGACGGGTTGAATTTACTCCCCCCCGTACAGGCGTCCGGAAACCATGCCTGGTGATGCAGCCCGCTTGGCAATCCACAGTAAGAGAACCGCATTCCAAGGAGACATCATGCTCGCGAGGGAAAACATTGACCGTTTGATGGGCCTCAACGGAAACGTCCGCACCACCGAAGGTGACAAGGTCGGCTCCATTGGCACGTTCTACACCGACGACGACACGGGTGAGCCCACCTGGGTGACCGTCAAAACCGGCCTTTTTGGCAGTTCGGAATCGTTCATTCCCCTGCAGGACGCCACGGTGGAAGGTGACGACGTGGTGGTTCCCTTCAGCAAGGACCACATCAAGGATGCCCCGCGTGTGGCCGAAGACGGGCACCTGGATCCGGGCGAGGAGAGCCGCCTGTACAACCACTATGGACTAGAGGGCAGGGACAGCTTCAGTGGCCATGGCGACTATGCCGGCACCACTACCGGCACGGTCGGGACGGCGGCACTACCGGCACCAGGGATGCTGTGGACACAGACGCCAATTACACGCGGGATACAGACACCAACCGCGACGACGACGCCATGACCCGTTCGGAAGAGCGGCTGAACGTGGGCACCGAACGGCAAGCCACCGGCCAAGCGCGGCTGCGCAAGTACATCACCACCGAAAATGTCACCACCACCGTCCCCCCCGTCCAGCGTGAGGAAGTCCGGCTGGAGCGTGAGCCCATTACGGACGCCAACTCGCGTGACGCCATGTCCGGTTCGGATCTGACGGAGAGCGAGCACGAGGTCACCCTCCATGAGGAACGCCCCCCCGTTGTGGAGAAGGAAACCGTTCCTGTTGAGCGGGTTCGCCTCGAAAAGGACACCGTCACTGACGAGGTCCAAGTTGACGAGGAAGTCCGCAAGGAGCGCATCGAAACAGAAGGAACCGGCACGGGCGAGACCCGCCGCTAAACACACGTTGTGAGGCCCGCTCTGCGCCCCCCCAAAGAGTCGGGAGAGGGTGCAGAGCGGGCCTCGCAACGGCAGTTTTAGCTATCGCTGACGAACTGGTGATGGGACCATGGGGGTATGGGCGAACAAGAGCACGTGCAGCCCGCCGCGCCAATCGGCGCAGCGTCGGAAGATCGGGGTGACCCCCCCACCACGCAGCAGATGCGGACCGTAGGTCAGCGTCGGCGCGAAGCCGAACGTAAGCTGGACCTCCACTTGGAGGAAGCGAGCCACAAGGGCGAACCATCAGCTACCGAAGGCGAGGATCATTCCGAAGGGTAGAGCACTGGCGCTGTCCGGATGCTTGGGTTTGTGAAGCGGGGTGTCGCTGCTGTGGGCCTCGCCTGATGAAGTTGCAGGGCGCTGTGAATCAACGGGAAATGGCTGAAGGCCTGCGGGGGGGTGTTGCCGAGGTGCCGCTGCGTCCGCGGATCCCATTCCTCACTGAGCAGGCCCACATCGTTACGCAAGCTAAGAAGTCGCTCAAATAGCTCGGTAGCCTCACCGGAGCGGCCGATTCCCAGCAGCGCATCCACCAGCCAAAACGAACATGCCAGGAACACGCCTTCATCACCCGGGAGTCCGTCGTGTCCGGACTGGGTGCGATACCGAAGGACCAAGCCGTCGTCGGTGAGTCCTTTCTGGATGGCGTCCACAGTTCCTATGACCCGCGGATGCCGGTGGGGGGGCAGGAAGCCGACGCGTGGAATCAGGAGCAGGCTCGCATCCAGTTCCTTGCTGCCGTAGGACTGGACGAAGCTGTTGAGTTCGTCGTCGAAGCCCTTGGCCATGACATCTGCACGGATTTCGCTACGGAGCGCAGCCCACCTGTCGGCAGGACCTGGGAAGCCCGATGTTCGGACGGCTTTGACCATTCGGTCAGCAGCCACCCACGCCATCACCTTGGAATGGGTGAAGTGCTGCCGTGGTCCGCGCATTTCCCACAGCCCGTTGTCCGGCTGGTCCCATGCCCCTTCGAGGAACTCCATCAGAGCGACTTGAATGTCCCAGGAGCTATCCACACTGCCATCCGGGGGGGATGCCGCCCTGGTCAGCGAAAGCCCGTCCAGGACTTCGCCCCCACACGTCCAATTGAAGCTGCGGGGGGGCAGCGGCATTTCCGGTACGGACGGGCAGTGAACCTTCGTAACCCGACAACCAGGGAATGTCCGCCTCCGGAAGTCTCCGGGCGCCGTCGAGCCCGTACACAATCTGAAGTTCCGACGGGTCGCCGGCTATCGCCCGCAGCAGCCAGTCGCGCCAGGCGGCGGCCTCCTCCGTGTAGCCGGCGGCGAGCAGTGATTGCAGGGTCAAGGTGGCGTCGCGCAACCAGCAATACCGATAATCCCAGTTGCGGGGGGGCCCGCCGATTTGCTCGGGCAGGGAGGTTGTTGCGGCGGCCACAATGCCGCCTGTGGGCGCATAGGTGAGTGCCTTGAGGGTGATGAGGGACCGCTCCACCGGTTCTTTGTATTTGCCCGTCATCTCGCTGCGGCCGATCCATTCCAGCCAGAACGACTCCGTCGCCTCCAGTGCATGCATCGGATTGATTCGACGTGGCTCGCGTTCGTGGCTTGGAGCCCAGCGCAGCACGAAGGGAACGCGTTCGCCCGCGCGGACGGTGAATTCGCTGAAGGTGCGCTTGTCCCGGCCTCCAGGGGAGCGGGGGGGTGGTGAGGTAGGCGCTGTCGGGGGGGCCGGCCACCGCGCTGATGCCGTGCTCGCCATGACGGACCCACGGCACCACCCGGCCGTAATCAAAGCGCAGGACCAGTTCCATCTGCATGGTGACCTCGCCCGACACTCCTTCGACGATCCGCACCAGATCCACGGCGTCGTCGCGGACGGGCATGAAATCGAGGACCCGCACGGATCCGCCGTCAACTTCCCATTCCGTTTCCAGGATGAGGGTGTCCTCACGGTATTGGCGTCGGGTGCAGTCGCCGCCGTCCGCTGTTCCGGCGGGCGCCAGCAGCCAGCGGCCGGCGTCGGGGGGGTGTGCAGCAGTGCGGCGAAGCAGGCGGGGGAGTCGAAGCGCGGCAGGCACATCCAGTCGATGGAACCGCTGCGACCCACCAAGGCGGCAGTGTTCAGGTCTCCGATGATCGCATAGTCCTCGATCCTGGCCATGAACTCAGCTCCCTCATTCGGCGTCGTCAGCTATGCCTGACCGTACCCCGTTGGCCTGAGCGCCTTCAATGAGACTCGCGCCTCCAGCAGAAAGGCACTTATCCCCCCGCCGGATTTCAGCCGGTTGAGACCTTCAAGGATCAGGTCCAGGCCGAACCCAAACTCGTCGCCAAAGTCGTAGCCGGGTTTGAGGACGTGCTCGACGGCGATCTCCACCATGCGCGGATACTCACCTGTGGCGAAGCGCTCCATGATGGGGTTGGTGATCTCGGCCGCGGTGTCCCTGCTCGAACGGGAGTGCTGCTTCCTGAAGGGCGAAGCCGTAGATGTAGCTGTCCAGCAGGGCGTAGGCGTGGGCCGTCAACTGGACGGAGAAGCCTGCCTCCCTCAGTGTTGCCAGCGTTGCTTCATGGTGCCGGAGTGTGGCCGGTCCCGGTGCGGATCGGCTTTCCAGCAACCCGACTGCCCATGGGTGGCGCCTGAGCGCTGATCGCACTCCGTGAGCCCTCCGCCGCATTTCCGCGCGCCAATCTCCCCCCCGGTACCGGCGGTTCGATTTCGCTGAAGACCATATCCACGATCCCATCAAGGATCTCTTCCTTGTTGGCTACGTAGTAGTAGAGCGACATGGGCTTGGTTCCCATGCTCTGGGCAAGCGTGCGGATGGTCAGCGCGGCCAGTCCGGATTCGTCAGCGAGCGCAACTGCGCACTCCAGTACTCGTTCCCTGCTGAGGGGGGGCAGGCGCTGGGATGCTGCGGTGGACACGTGGACTCCTTGCGTTGAGGGTAAGGCTCTAGCGGTTTAGTACAGTGTACGGTAGCGTGTTTGGTACAGCGTACGAAAAGAAAGGTCCGGCCCATGACCACTGGTCAGCAGTCCAAGGAAGCGCGCAAGGAAGAGGCGTCGCCCGGAAACATGAGGGCCATCGTGCAGGAAGCGTATGGCTCCGCCGATGTGCTTCACGAGGCGCAGGTTCCTCGCCCGGCCATCAAGGAAAACGAGGTTCTGGTGAAGGTCCGGGCAGCCGGGCTCGATCGCGGTACGTGGCACGTCACCACAGGTTTGCCGTTTGCGTTGCGCCTGGCTTACGGCTTCCGCGCGCCAAGGAACCCTGTGCCCGGGCTCGACCTCGCGGGCACGGTGGAGGCTGTCGGGGCTAAAGTCACGCGGTTTGCCGTGGGCGACCAGGTTTTCGGGTCAGGCAAAGGATCATTCGCGGAGTACGCCGCTGCCGCGAGAACCAGCTTGCCCACAAACCGGCGGGCATCAGCTTCGAGCAAGCAGCCGCGGTTCCCGTGTCCGCGTGCACGGCCTTGATCGCGTTGCGTGCGGGCGGTATCGATCCGGGCAAAGGCCCCCCCGTAGCGAAGGAACTCAAGGTCCTGATTACTGGCGCCTCGGGCGGTGTGGGCAGTTACGCGGTGCAGATCGCCAAGCGGCCGGTGCGGAGGTAATCGGGGGGGTGGCCAGTGCCGCCAAGGCGGACTTGGTTCGGGAACTCGGCGCTGACCATGTCATCGACTACGCCTCGCGGGACTTCGCTGATGGCAGCGAACGCTACGACGTCATTATCGATATAGCCGGCAACCCTTCGGTTTCCCGTCTTCGCCGGGCGCTTACTTCTTCGGGAACAGCAGTGATCACCGGTGGGGGGGAGGAAGGCGGGTCCTGGACGGGCAGCTTGGATCGCCAGTTCCGGGCCGTGGCGCTCTCTCCCTTCATCCGCCAGCGGCTCACCATGATCGTGGGCACGCAAACCGCAGCGGATCTGGAATACCTTGCAGGCATCCTCGAAGCAGGAATCATGACCCCGGCGATAGACCGAAGTTATCCTCTGGCTCAGGTCCCTGATGCCATGCGGTATTTCGACGCCGGTAACGCCCGTGGGAAGGTTGTCATCACCATTTGAGTTTTAGTGTGTAGCTGAAACGCCCACTAGCCCCCCCAAGCTCCGGCCTCGTGCTACCACTGACCCTAGGAACAAACCCCCCCTGAGGAGAAACAGTGGCCGAAGACCTGCCTGTCCTTGTTGTTGGCGCCACTGGTTTCTTGGGTGCACAAGTGGTGGACGAACTGCTCAAGCGCGGAAAGAAAGTTCGGGCCCTGGTCCGGCCCAAGTCCAATGCCGCCAAGCTTGAGGCCAAGGGTGTTGAGATCGCCCGCGGAGACATGTTGGACGCCGCCTCTTTGATCACCGCAATGACCGGCGTTTCCGCGGCAATATCGACGGCGGCTGGATATACGCGGAATGACAAGAACGCCAAGGCCATCGACACCTTCGGCAACAGCAATCTGGCCGTCGCGGCCAAACACGCCGGAGTGCCGCGTTTTGTGTTGATCAGTATCGTCACCAGCGATCAAACTCCCCCCCAGATTCCCCATTTCTGGAACAAGAAGCTGGCCGAGGACAAATTCGAGGAGCTCGGCGTTCCCTTTGTGGCCCTCCGGCCAGGCGCCTTCTTTGACCAGGCGGTAGGCATGGGTGGTGATCCCTTCGCTAAGGGCCGCTTCGTCTGGCTCGGTTCCAAAGACGCCAGGCTCACGTTCGTCCTTGCCAGCGATGTTGCCGCCTACCTTGCAGAGGCAGTTGACGCGGACATTGTTGAGGGAGAGCGCATCGATATCGGCTGGAGTCGGCCCCTGAGTATCCACGAAGCCGCGGAAATTGCCGGACGCCGGGCCGGCAAGCAGATCAAGGTGATGTCCATACCCGCCGGCGCCATCGCTGGACTCGGCAAGGTGACCGCGAAAATCCTTCCGTTGGTGGGCGATATGGCAAGCATGGTGGCGTGGTTCGAGACCGGAAAATACGTTGCGGACGTCACCCGCCAGGAGCAGGTCTTCGGCCCCCCCGCGCCGACCCCCCCAGAGGACGCATTGCCAGGGTGGCGGCACGCTACGGCCACTGACAATGGCGCCGGGTTGATGCTGGTCGGCGAGGTGGAACGTAAGTATCCTGATGATACGGATTCGGCTGCAGGCCCTGACTGCGTCGAAAAAACATGAGGAGCACGTTATGAGAATTGGTTCTTCCATCGCCCTGATTGCCATCGGAGCTATTCTGGCTTTCGCGCTCGCCCCCCCCGGAATCATCCCCCTTCCTCGACCAGGTCCTGGTCGGCTACATTCTGATCGGGGTCGGCATCGTCGGTCTCATCATTTCCATCGCCATGTCCAACCGGACCCGTCGCACAGTTGTTGAGCGCCGCGGCGATCCCCACACCGTTGTTGAGCGCCGCGATGAACCCCCACACGATTGTCGAGCGACGCCCCGAGGTCTAGCAACTCAAGCTACGGAAGAAGCGCACGACGGCGGATACTCGCCGTCGTGCGCTTTCTTTCGTCAGTGCCTCTGAGGTTAAAGCGCCCAGCGGCTCAGGCGAGGGAGAGGGTGAACGATAAAACAAATCCTGCTGCCGTGCTCAGCGCAACGGCCGGGCACCGTGTTCGTAGGCCTCTGGCATAAGAGTGTCCGCTAGCGATGCGATCACGGCGCCCGCTGCAAATGCCAAGGGTAGGGAGATCGTCTCGGGCTGGGCTGAGGAGAGCGGCCCCGCTCCGAGGACGACGGCGGCAACCAGCAACACAGCGCATACGCTCCAGAGCAGCATGATCCGCCCAGCCTTGCGGCCCTGGCTGCGCATGGACGAAGCTCCCACCAAGGCCTCGGGCAGGTTGGAAACGAAGATGGCCGCCAGCAGTGCCAGGCCGCCGGATCCCTCTCCCAGGGAGATGCCCAAGGCGACGTTTTCGGGCACGCCGTCCAAGGTGACCGCAGCCAAGAGGGCCATGCCGGCGGCGCCTCGTGTTGAGGCGGAGGTGGCGGCTTTATCGGACGCGGCGGCGTCGGTGTCCAGCTTGGGGGGCTGCCCTGTATTTCGTCCGCGGGTTTGGATTTCGAGGTTCTCCCGGGTTGGGCCCAGCGGTCCAACAGGGCGCTCAACGCCGTGAATACGATGGCCCCGGCAAGGAGCCCCCCCACCGCCGCGCGCACGATTCCGCCTTGTTCGTACGCGTCCTCGAACAGTTCGAAGGCCAAAGCGTGATGAGTGAGCCTGCCGCGAAGGACAGCAGGATGGCCAGGAGCCGTTTTGGCAGTTCGAAACGCACGCCGATGATTGCGCCTATGACCAGGGCGCTGGAGGCAATCAATCCGAACCATAGTGATGCCATCACAACGCCAGTATAGAAGTAAGTAACCTGATCTTCTCTAGGGTGAGGAAAAAACGTTCGACGGCGGCAGCCCGCCGTCGAACGCTCCTCAGATTGGGCGTGTGGTCAGGCCCGTCCGCTGCCGCTGCCCTGCCGTGCTGAAGTGGAATCGCCACTCCACTCCGGCGATTGGAAGTGGGCTCCGCCGAACATCGGGAAGCGCAGCAGGCCTTCCTGGTCCCGGAGCTGGGCCCAAGGGCGGTTGATGCCGTGAGTTCCATAGCGGCGGAGCTGGGTGACGCGGTCCAAGTCCAGGACGGCGAACAGGATCTCCTCACCGCCCCCGGGCGTGCTGCATGATGGTGCCCTCGGGGTCGACGATGACGCTCTCGCCCACGCCGGAGGGGGATGCTCCGTTGACGTTCACCACGTACACCTGGTTAGCGAAGGCGTTGGCCTGGGACATGACGATTTCCATGGCCCGGTCCCGCGTGGTGGTGAGTGTGGGCTGGATGATGACCTCTGCGCCGAGCCATGCCAATTGGCGGGCGACTTCGGGGGGGAAGCTGCCGTCAAAGCAGATGGCCAGGCCGATGCGTCCACAGCCGGGGGGGATGTCGAAAGTGACGAAGGAATCGCCGGGAGTGGTGGTTTCGAACGGTCGCCACGGGAAGAGCTTCCTGTAGCGCGCCACAATTTCGCCTTGCGGGGGAGACAGCAATGGCAGTGTTGTACGTGTTCCCATTGTCCGTTTCCAGCAGTGAGCCGGGCACAAGCCAAACGTTCAGCCTGCGGGCCAGCGCGGAGATGCGGTGGGTGAGTGGGCTCGGGATGGGCGCGGCGGAACGGGTTTCGCCGTCGGGGTCCGGGAGCAGGAACTCGCCCGGTGCGGAAAGCAGCAGTTCCGGAACCACGATGACGTCCACATCCGGGCCTAGCTTCTTGGCTGATTCGGCTTGGGCCTCGAACCGGGCCCACGTGGCCTCGAGATCATTGGGGGACGGGGTTGGTCTGAATGGCTGCGATGGACAGGATGCGCATTTATGCCTCGGTTTCGTTGTGATGAGTGTCGTTGCTGAGGATGGACGGAAGTTGGTGGCGGGTGGTGACGTTTCCGCGGGGGGATGGATTCGCCTGAGAAGAAACGGCGCAGCCTGGTCCTCAGGATCGCGGTGACCAGCAGGCCCAGGATCAGCGCACCGATGCTATCCAGAACACAGATCCGATGCCCAGCCA
The DNA here is from genome assembly GCA_001313365.1 of Paenarthrobacter nitroguajacolicus JCM 14115. The sequence continues at coordinate 43,483 of BBFS01000017.1, read as the reverse complement.
CGACAGCCCGACGTACTCGGGGGACAGCATGTCGACGGCGCTGTATGCGAACGCTCCGATCATGAGGAGTGCTCCGAGGCCGGGAAGGATGCCCTTCAGGATCAGCGCCGATCCAGAGGTGCGCATCAGCGGGGGCGAAGTACACCACCGAGCCAAGGCTGTCGCGGCGTAATAGGCCGCTATCATCAGGCCCACCGAAAGGATACCCAGCCCGATGAAGTCCGGGCTGATTGCCGTCAACCCCCCCAACGTTATGGCCATGGTGATGATTGCCCACCAGGCGATGGAGGTGGTAGCGTTCCCCCTCTTGGGATGCATCTTCGTGGTCGACTTGGGCAGCGCGCCATACGTGCCCATGCTGAGCCAAGTCCGCGGCGTGCTGACAGCAACAGTCATCAGTGCTGCCAAAGCCGAAAGTCCCACCGCCAGGATGATGACCTGGCCAAACACTTCTCCGGTCGCCTGCGGCCCGAGGACTGAAAGGACATCCGAGACGGTTTCCGGGTTGGTGATGCTTGCAGTTCCGGCGTATCCGACGGCGGCCGTAGCGGTCACTACATAGAAGAACAGGAGGATGACCGTGGTGATGACTACTGCCTTACCGGGCGTTCCCTTGCGGTCCGTGGTTTCCTCGTTCACGGCGATCAGTGCATCCCAGCCCCCCCAGTAGATGAACAGGCACAGGATGACGCCGGACACGAGTCCGGACATGTCGCCTGACGCAAAGGGGGTTGAACCATTCCAGGCCCGGCTTTTCGGCGCCGTCTGTGGCGTTGCCCGTGGCCATGGCCGTGAAGGCGGCGACACAGAATCCGCCCAGTGCCACTAGCTGGAGGCCAATCAGCGCGTACTGTACCCAGGCGGAGAGTTCGATTCCCCTCGCCGCGATCCATGCACTCAAGGCGATCAGCGCATGCGATGGCAGCTACGGCGATTGGTTCCGCGGCGATCCAGCCAGGCCAAAGAAGTTAAGCAGATAAGTGGTGGCCACTTGGGCGAGTGCGGCGCTCGCAATGAAGGTGGCCACTTGTGGCACCCATCCGCCAAGGAACCAGCCAGCGGTGGGCCCGAAAACGCGGGTGATCCAGACGAACACGCCACCGCAGTCGGGCATTTCCTTGTTGAGGTCCCTGAACGCGAGGGCGGTGAACAAGATGGGGGGGACGAAGCCCAGCAGGAACGCGGCAGGGGGGGTGCTCGCTCCCACGGCAAGGACCACGAAGCCGAGTGTCACGGCCAGGCTATAGGCCGGAGCGACGGCGGCCAGCCCGAGGGCCACGGTCGGTCCGATGCCGATGGAGCCTGCTTTCAGGCCCTTGGACGTTGGCTCGCTTGGTGCCGGGCTCTTTGATGGTGCGTCTTTTGGGGTTGGGTCGCTTGCGAGTGGGGTGGGGGACGGGGGATGTGACACGGAGACTCCTCGTTGAATCAGTAAGTCGTATCTGGAATCATTAATTTGAATCACATTCAAATTTGAATGCCATTCAATACCGGTCTAGAGTCAATGTCAACAGGAATCTTCAAGCGTCCACGGGGGGAGCGGCAGTGGCCAAGGTAGGCAAGAAGGACATTCGGCGGCAGGAAATCGTTGCGGCAGCACAGGCCGTGGCAGCCCGCGACGGCGCTGAGGGGCGCCACGCTCCGCGCCATTGCCGCCGAGGCAGGCATGGCCGCCAACGCAGTGCTCTACTACTTCGGCAGCCATGCGACATCATTGCTGCCGCCGTGCAGGCTTCCTCCGGCAGATTTCTGGAGAAGCTCGCCGAAGCCGCTGACCTGAACATGACTCCCACCGCCAGGCTCGCCGCCGTCATCAGCGCCGGCACTACTGCAGGACTGGACGACGACGTCTCCCGGATTCTGTACGAGTACTGGCCCCCACATGCTCCGCGACGCCGAACAACGCCGGATCCAGGAAGAGCTCACCAGCGCACAGGAACGCGTCTACCGGGAAATCATCGACGCCGGAACCCGCTCAGGTGAGTTCTCTCCGCTGCTGGATCCAGCCAAAATTGCCCGGACTCTTGTTGCCCAGGAAGACGGCCTTGTCATGGATGTGCTCGCCGGGAGCGCCACCAGCGAGTATGTGCTTGATTTGGTGGGAAACCTTGCAGCCGCCCTTCTTGGGCTCAAAGCAGAGGCCCTGCTTGAGCTCATCGCTGTCCGGGGGCGGGTCAGTTCCTGCTAGCTAACGGCGTAGGCTGCTGCCATGGAGAAGTCATTCGACATTGAACTGGTCAATCAGAACGAGTACTTGGTGCGTTGGGCATCGGAAGGCAGAACGGGGGAATCCCTGGTTCACACCAACCGGACTTCCTTGCCGAGGTGGGCCTGGGCGGCTTCGACGAGCAGCTGATTGTCGAGGAAACCACCAACTACCTGGCAGAACACCAGCCCGTGATCGACTTCCCGCAAACGGTTGACCTGGAAGAGATTGCTGCAGCCTACGCGGACTATGCTGAGCAGCTGAAAGCGCGGCTCGAAGAGCGGTAGTTGGCTTGTTTGAGGTGCCTGTTTGTCAGGCGTTCGCGAGGAGCCATCAGGCGTCTACGCTCACCAACAAAGGTTTCTCCGCCGCTTCCCTGCGAAGGCGCACCGCCTGAATCACCACACCCGATGCAGCGAACGCCAGGAGTATCGCCGCATAGGCCTGCAATGTCAGGATGATTCCCCCCCACGTGGGAACCAGTAAGCCGGCAATGACAACCGGGATGCTGAACGCGAGGTACGCGGCGATGTAAATGCCGGCAAATACCCCCCCGCGCGTTGCTGCGGTTCAACCAAGGGTGCGATCAAGCGAAGCTGACCGCCGAAAGATCCACCAAAACCAACGCCTCCAAGCACTGCGCCAATCCAGATTGCAGGCAACCAGGATGCGCTGATCCCGACCAGGACCACAATGATTCCAGCGAGTATCAGGGATACTCCTGCCAGTGTGCTGTGACGGGCGGGATGCCGGGTGAAATAGAAGCCTGCCAGTGCCGCGGTGAACGGCCCCCCCAGGAAAGCCGTGAAGCCCGCAACCAGCCCGCCCTCCAGTCCGAATTGGACTCTAAGCAATGCTGGTGAGAGCCCAAGAAACAGTGCCGGGAACATCCAACCCGCGATGTGGACCGGTAGGCCGGCGCCGAACTCCCGACGGATTGAAGCCGGCAATCCCAGCCGAGGGGGGGCAAGCGATCGAAACGCTCCCGGCCTGGGTGTGACTGTTTCTTCCGTGAGGCTCACGTATACGACCGCGATGACCATGACCACGGCAAGGATGGCGAAGATCAGCGTATTTGCGTCAGATGTGAATTGAACTGCGGCTCCGGTCACGAGCGCCCCCCCAACGCCAAGGCCGCCGGCTACGGATGCACCTGCAAGCCCTCCGGCAAGCTTCTTGCGGTGAGGGGGTGCATGTTCGGCGATGGCGGCATTGAAGGCGCTGGTTGCCAGCCCCCCCGTGGCGAGACCCTGGAGTGCTCGAGCAGCGATCACCCAGGAGATGCTGGGGGCAAAGATGAAGACGGCCATGGAAAGCAGTTCGCCGTAGAGGGCCAGGAGCATGACCGGGCGGCGCCCCCCCAAATGGTCGGATAATGACCCTCCGATGAGGAGTGCTGCCAGCAGGCCGATCGCGTAGATGGAGAAGGCGATGCTCAGCGTGGCGGCTGAAAAGCCCCCCCACTCCTGTTGGCGAAGGGAGAGTAGGGGTGTGGGCGCTCCCGCTGCAAAAAAGAACGCTGCGAACACCGCGGCGAGCCCGATGAATGTCGACTTGGAGGGGGTGGAACGAGGCAAGGGAAGGCTCCTTGAGCAGAGTGGTCTATCAGCTTTAGTTAGACAGGTCTGTTCAATAAAGTCAAGAAAATTTAGACAGATCTGTCTGATATGCTGCTGCTATGTCCCCTGCCAAGGTCCCCCCCGCACGTCAGCGACTCCTCGAGGCTGCAGACCGATTGTTCTACTCCGAGGGCGTCCATACGGTGGGGGGGATTGACAGGGTCATCGAAGAAGCGGGGGGGTCGCCAAGGGCTCCTTGTTCTATAACTTTTCCGGCAAAGACGATCTCATCGCCGCCTACCTGGCGGGACGCGACCAACGCCGACGCGATCGAATTGCCAAATTCCAGCATGGCTTGGACGACCCCCCCGCCCACAAGCTGCTGGCCATCTTTGAGGCCCTCGGGGGAGGCCGTTGCCGAGCCGGGCTACAAAGGCTGCCCGTTTGCCAACGCAAATGCCGAAGCCCGCCCCCCGGGAGCGTTGAGTCCGCCGCGCTGCGCACATTCCGTGACTGGATGGCCAACGCCATGTTGTCCTTATGCGAGGACGCGGGCTACGCCCATCCGGGGGGGGACGTATCCGCGCGGCTTTGCCTACTGTATGACGGCGCAGTCGCCGGTTCCAACCTCGACGCGCAACCCCAAGCCGTTGGCATTGCCAAGGAGCTGGCCTCAATGGTGCTGGAAACGGCGCCGCGACGCTGAACGCCGCCCCCGCTGGTTACCTGAAATCAGGCCTCGACGTCGGCCGTGACACGCTCGCCGTTGAAGTACTCCAGTTGCCAGCCGTCCGTGACGTGGTGATGGGCCAGGTTGAGCACTGCATTCTGCACGCTGTCCAAAGTGCGCCCGATAGCCCGGCTCAACGTCAGCCGGATCAAAGTACCGTGCGCCACCACCAAGACGCGCTTGCCGGCAAACTCCCCCCCGGCCAGCTCTTCCAAGGCAGCCATGCCACGGTCAGCCGCCGCCTCGTCGGATTCGCCTCCGCGGAAACCTCCCGGAATGCGGAGTGCCTCCAGTTCGGGGCCGGCCTGCAGCCCTTCGGCGGGTCCGAAGCTGCGTTCCGTCAGCTCGGGAACCAGCCGCGCAACCTTCAGGCCCAGTCCTTCGGCGATGATCTCCGCAGTTTCGGCTGCACGGCCCAGCGGCGAGGACACCACTGCGTCCCACGGCTGGTCCGACAGGAAGGCGACGGCGTCGCGCGCCTGGCCGCGGCCGACGTCGTTCAGCGGGATGTCAGTGGACCCCTGCAACCGGCGCTCCGCGTTCCAATCGGTCTGGCCATGGCGGACGAGGGCGAAAGTTGTGAGGGTCATGCTTTCCATTGTGCCTTGCGGGTGCGCCGGCCCGCAGTTTCCTGCGTCACGTACGACCGTTACGTCACGTAATGAAGCGCCCGACGGCGGGAGGCCGCCGTCGGGCCCTTTGCTTGTGGCTAGTGCTTCTCGGCCTGGTCCATTTCGTACACCGTCCGCCCGCCCACCACCGTCTGCAGGACCTTCGCTTCCAGCAACGAGGCCGGGCTCCTGGACGCAAGCACATCGGTGTCCAGGACCACGAAGTCCGCGTACAGGCCAGCAGCCAGCCGACCAATTTGGTGCTCCGCCCCCCCGCACGTCCACGCGGAATCGCGCGTTGCATGTTCGATCGACTCGGCGAGGGGCAGGGCGAAGCCGGGGACATTGGTTCCAGCGGAAGCGTCCAAGGCCGAAGCCGGGTGGTGGCTACGTACATGTTGGGCAACGGCGCGTGCGGGGACGTGGGGGGAGTCCGTGCCAAAGGCCAGCCGCGCTCCCGCCTCAGTAATCCATGGCCACGGGAAGCCGCGCTCCACGCGGTCATCACCCAATTTGGCCGCCCAGTTTTCGCTGATGGCAGGATCGGCGTGGACCGGTTGCATGCTGGCGGTGATGCCCAGTGCGGCGAGCCGATCGACGTCGGCCCTGTCCACCAACTCGAGATGCTCGATGCGGTGGCGGCGTTCGCGGGGGGGCCCGTTCTCTGCCACGGCGTGTTCCACAGCTCCGATGGCGATCCGCACCGATTCGTCGCCGATGGCATGCATGGCAACCTTCAAACCGGCGGCATCGGCAGCGGCAACCACTGGCGCGAGTTCCTCCAGGCTCCAGATCGGTTCCGCGTTCGAACCATCGGCGTACGGCATTCCGAGGGTGGCCGTGCACCCGTCGATGGTGCCGTCAATGATGACCTTGATTCCCACCACGCGAAGGAACGGCGATTCATGCTCGACGGCGAGCGCCGCCGCCCGCTGGACCTGGGCGATGTTTTCCTCCGTCGATCCAGCGTTGTTGACGCGCCAGTAGGCGATGAGCCGGCTGGTTAGTGTGCCGTCTTTGTCGGCACGCTTAAAGCCTTCGAGGTCAGTCTCGTTGAACCCCATATCGCACGCGGTGGTCACGCCGGTCTCGCGGTAGGCCTGCTGGACGGCGGCGATGCTGGCCTCGTGCTCCTCCTTGCCTACTTGGGCATCGAGGTAGGGGGGGAGCACCATGTCGTAGAACGCGTTCTCGTCGATGTAGCCGGTGGCGTGGCCGTCTGCGTCGCGCTTTATGGTGCCGCCGTGCGGGTCCTTGGTGTGGTCGTCAATCCCCAGTTCAGCCAGCGCCGCCGAGTTCACCCACACTGAGTGGAAGTCGTAGGCGAAAGCGTAGACCGGCTTGTCCTGGACCACGGCATCGAGCATCGCAGCGTCGGGGGGGACACCGCCCGGAATTGCGCCATGCAGCCAGCCGGTGGCAAGGATCCGCTCAGCATGGGGCGGTCGGTTGCCCTTGCCTGATTCGTTGCTGGATCTCCTCCACTGACTTGGCACCCCCCCACAGGCTGACCTGCCCCAAGGCTTCGCCAGTACCGACTACGTGGGCATGGCCGTCGACGAAGCCGGGGGGGACAACCAAGCGACCCTCGAGATCAATCCGCTCGGCGTCCGGTCGAAGGCGTTCCGCGGTGTCGGTGTCCCCCACGTAGAGAATGCGCTCGCCTTGAACGAGCAGCGCTTCAGCCCAGCGGCGGGTATCGGAGGTGAAGATGCGGGCATTGGTGTAGAGCTGGGTGGTCACGCTGCGTTTTCCTTGCTTTCCGGGGGGGCTGTTGCTTCTGCTGGGAATTCTCGTGTTGCTAGTGGCTCATCCAGGGAACGGCTGACATCGAGGAGCAGTTGGTTCTGAAGCCCGTGCAGGTGCTCGCTGTCCGGTTCCGGCCAGGTGGACATCTTCACGATCACGGTATCGGTGGCGGGGTCGAGCCAGAGGTATTGGCCATAGATCCCGATCCCGGTGACATTGCCGCGCTCATTACCGGTGCACCACCACTGCCGGGTGTACGAGCCGTGGGGGGTGAAGGGCGGTGAAGGAGGAGTCGGCCATGGCTTCGGAATCTCCGCCCGCGAGGATGCTGCCGACCCACCCCCCCTCGGAAACCACCCGGCCTGACGGACCTACGCCGCCGTCGAGCATTAACCGGCCCACCCTCGCGAGGTCGCGGGCGGTGCAGGAGACCCCCCCGCCGTTCGCGAAGCCGAACCCGGCGGAATCGACGGTGATGGTGGCGTCCCGATCTGCGTCGAGCTTGGACACAGGTACTTGGAGAGTGCGTCTGAATACCGGAGCCCGGTCACGCGCTCGATGATCCATGCCAGCACGTCCGTGTTCGCGGAGCAGTATTGGAACGTGCCCGCAGTGCCGTTGCCCGTGAGGGCGGTGAGGAAGGCGTACGTGTCCTCCGGGTCGCCGGCTTGCCGGGTGCGCCAGCCTGAGGAGCGGTCATGCGTCTGGACTTCTGAGGCCGGATCCAGGTAATCCTCGCTGTAATTGAGGTGGAGAGCCATATCGAGGACGTGCTGCACGGTGGGGGCCGTCGTAGGCTGATCCGGCCAGCTCGGGGACATAGTCAACCACCTGGGCGGAAGGGGCGATGTCCCCCCCTGAGTCCACCAAAGCCCCCCCACCACTAAGCCGCACATGGATTTGGAAACGCTCATGACCAGGTGAAGATCGTCCGGAGCGAAGCCGGGGGCGGTAGTACTCCGCGATCACCTCGTTGCGGTGCAGGACCAGGAAAGCATCGGTGTATGTCTCCTCCAGCCGTTGCCTTAGGCGGGGAACGGCCACGGAGCTCAAACGGTCGGTAGCCGCAGCGGGGGGCGGCCGGGAAGCGGCGGGTGACTGACGCCGTCGGCAGTAATTCGCCCAGGTGCGCGAAGGTCCAGCGGTTGTGCGGTCCCTCCTGCCAGGTGTCGAGGGTTGGCTGCTCTGCGGCGCCGGTGTAGCGGGCGGGGGGGTGCGGCCCGGTGGCGGTCATGCGTTGGCTCCTTCGATGGAGGGGGATTGCGGTAGGGCGGCGTTTCGCGGCCAGGCGCGTCAGGACGATGTACACCCCCCCGGCAGTAACCACCATGGACACCGGAACCGAGAGATCCAGGTAGCCCATGGCCGCTGCGATGGGGCCTGTCCACACGGCGCTGGTGAGGAAAAGGGATGCCACGGACGCGCCAACGACGATGGCGAGCAACCCGGGGACGTGCCAGCCGCCGGAGTACCAGAAGGGGCTGCCGGGCTTTTCGTTGAAGAGGTCTTGTCCGCTGTAGCGGTTGCGGCGGGCAATGACGTCCGTGGCAAAGACCGTCATGGTGGGTCCGGATATAAGGACCAGCACCTGCAGCATCAGGTTGACGGCGTCCAGGAGGCTGGTGGACATCACCAAATACATGGTCAGCGCAGTGCCGATCGCTCCAACTACCACTGCCGAGGGGATGCGTCGGATGGGAACGCCGATGGACTGGAACGCCATGCTGGCCGTGTATGTGGTCATGCCGTTGAGCGAGATGGTGTTGATGATGACGCCCACCACGAAGATGGGTCCGAGCCAGGCCGGGAGCAGGGCGAGGAGCGCCGATTCGATGCCAAGATCCATCGCTGCGGCATCAATTCCCGTGGCGAGCAGCGCACCTACTGCTGTGAAGAACATGGAGGGCAGGGCGCCCCCCAAGCGCTGTGGCAGCGATGATGTGCGAACGCTTGGTGGACTTCGGGAGGTAGCGGGCCAGATCCGGGCTGTTCGAGTAGGACAGGGGGGGACTGGAGGCGAGGATGGCGAAACCGATGGTCATCGCAGACCACAGTGGCGCACCCTCCAAGGGCGCGGGTGCAGAGTAGCCCCACTGCACATGGGGGGGCAGGACGAACGCCGTAACCAGCAGGAAGATTGCAAGCAACACGGAGGCCACCACGGGGGGGTAGCTGCGCAGGATCAGGCTGTGGCCGAACACCGCCACCAGAACGGTGATCGCGGCAACCAGGACGGTGACGAATACCGGAACCAGGACAGGATCCGTGAAACCAAGCTGTGCCAGGAGTTCAGCGCCCATGAACGAGGATGCGAGCCAGTTCAGGGCCAGGAAGACTGCGGAGATGAACCATCCAAAGAAGGCGACCACAACTCTGTTGCCGCGGATTCCGTAGATGCGCGGGTGATCACCGAACCCGACGTCCCCCCCGCTGCCGGGCCACTGGTGGCGACGATGCCGGTGAGGATCCAAGGGAGGCTTCCGGCGGCGATGACGACGAAGGCCTGCCAGAGTTCCATGCCGAGCAGGATCAGGGACGCGCCCACCGTGAAGTTGAGGACGCTGACGTTTGGGGCCGCCCAGACCGGGAAGAGGTCGCGGGCGCGGCCGTGCCGTTCGGAGGCTTCGATGACTTCGATGCCGCGGGTTTCGGGGTGGGCAAGCGGTTCGGGGTAACTGACCGGATCGGTCATGTGAGGGTGGGACAACGCTGTTCCTCTCGGGCAAGGTCCGGCTCGCAACGCTGGGAAACCGGTCCATCGACACTATTGGTCGCGCGACCAATGAGCTATTGGTCACTAATCCAATAGACTGAACGGCATGGTGTCAAGCCCCGCGTCCCAACGCGTCCGAAAGTTACCCGACGAGCGCCGCGCCGAAATTCTGGTCGAAGCTGCTTCGATTGCCCTGAATGAGGGGGGGCTGGAGCGGATCACCCTCCGCGCCGTAGCTGACCGCCTGGGGGTGCGTCCCGGACTGATCAGCCACTACTACCCGGCCGCCGAGGACCTGGTGATCGCCGCCTTTGTGCGCGCCGTTTCGGAGGAGCGGGAAGAACTGTTTCCCGACGACGGGACTCCCCTTGAGCGAATGGCCCACCTCGTATCGCGCATCGAGGGGAATGGCGCATTTGAGCTCACCAGGCTGTGGCTCAATGCCCGGCATCTATCCCGCTTCAGTCCGGCTTTGTCCGAGGCATTGCTGGCGCAGGAATACTTGGACAGGACGCGGCTGACCGTCCTTATTGAGGATGGTGTTAGCTCCGGTGACTTCGCGGTGGATGATCCGTTCGCAGCCTGCATCCGGATCTGGGTGGCCATCGACGGCGTGGGCTCCTACGTCAACAACGCCGGATCCTTTGATTACGAGGCGTTCACGCGGTTCGTCACCGACGTCGCTGAATGGTCGTTGGGCGTTCAGGCGGGCGAACTTCGCGCGGCTGTGGACCGACTGCAAGCCGGCTGACTCTCGCAGTCGCTGAGCCTTCACATTGCCCTTCCCGCGATTTAATCAGTATCCTGATAACTGATCTGGTGAAACCGGATGATGCTGTTTGGGCTCATTGCCTGGGCCGCTCGTGGCTGAAGCAGTCGGTCGCGCGGCCATCGTGAAAGTTTGATTGACGGCATTGCTGGGTGACGCAGGGACAGTGGTTCCGTCGCTCCAGGTATGCCTGAAGGACGTGACATTCGTGGGCAACAATGACGAGGCCGTGGACCCCCCCAACTCCCCGCCTCCAGCGAAACCGCAGGAACAGGCGATGAAGGAATAGACGCCGCTGAAACACTTGATGGCCGCTACCAGCTGGGCTCTTTGCTGGGCAGGGGTGCCATGTCTGCCGTCTACCAGGCGACGGACATGCTCCTTGGCCGCGAGGTAGCCATCAAGATTTTCCTGCCCGGTTCAGGCGATGAGTCGTTCCGTGCCCGCCAGGAAAATGAAATGCGGCTTCTGGCCGCCTTTGATCACCCAGGGTTGGTGGCCGCTTTTGACGCCGGCGTCGATACGCGCAACGACGAAGAGCGCGCGTATCTGGTCATGGAACTGGCAGATGGCAGGGATTTGCGCGCCATACTGGCTGACGGACCACTCACTGTTCCCGAGACCGCGCGCATCGGGATCCGGCTCGCCGGGGGGGCCCTGTCCCAGGTTCATGAGCATGGAGTTATCCACCGCGACATCAAGCCGGCCAACATCCTGGTATCCGACGACGACGGCGTGGGACAGTCGGTGAAGCTGGCGGACTTTGGCGTCGCGCTGGTCATGAACGACAACCGCCTCACCGCAACAGGCTTTACAGTGGGGACCGCCCAATACCTCAGCCCGGAACAGGCGCAGGGCCTGGCGCTGACTCCCGCGAGCGACATCTACTCGCTGGGCTTGGTACTCCTCGAATGCCTCACCGGAAAGGCTGAATACCCGGGCACGCCTATTGAGACGGCATCAGCCGCCTCCACCGCGCACCGCAGGTCCCCTTGGAATTGCCTGGTCCGCTGCGGGAGCTCCTTGAAGCCATGACGGACATGGATCCCGAAAAGCGCCCAACGGCACAACACGTCGAGCAGGCGCTCGGGAATGAAGGGATCCAGTCCGGGGCGCAGGACCGCGCTGCTGCCGGCCGTGCCGTCGAGGCCACCACTCCGCACGCCAACCAGGCGGCAGGCCACCGTCACCAGCCTTAGGGACTTCAATAAGCGGCGACCCAGAACCGTTAGGGGTGTGGCCGCAGCAGCGGTAACCATTCCGCTCGCTTTGCTGATCCTCTCCCAGGGCTCACGCCCACGGGCAACACAGCTGACCCCCCCTCCCACCCGCGGACACCGGGGTTTCCCAGCTGAGCCGCAACCGACGACGCCGGTGGTGCCCGCCCTTCCTGTTGCGCCGGCGACTGCCGAAGCCGTGCCTGCCGAAGCTGTCCCCCCCGCGGATGACCAGCCCGCTGAGGTGATCAATCTTCAGGAGCCGGCACCCGCGCCGGTACAGGCACCGGCGCCAGCACCCGCAGCGGAGCCGGGTACGGATATCGCCAAGGAAAAGAGCGACGGCAAGAGCGAGAAAAAGCCTGAGAAAGCCAAAGGAAACGGGGAGGGCAAGTAGCCCTGGCAAAGTGAATTAGCGCTCGACGGCGACCTGCCGCCGTCGTGCGTTATGTTCCGCCAGGTCAGCGTTCCTTGGCCGTCAGCGTCCGGCAACGCATCCCGGTGCGGTTCCGCGGCACTTGTATGACGCGCCGGGCTTCAGGTCGATGCCCGCGAAAAGCTCCGGGAGCGTGACCAGGTAAAAGCCCTTGCCTTTGAGTTGGGCAATGAGCTCGGACTGGCCGTCCACGGTGGAAGCATGGACGTCGTGTTGGAGGATGATGGATCCGGGCTTGACCAGGCTCATGATCCGGGGGGAGGAACACGGATTTATTCTTGGATTGCCAATCCATGGAGTCGACGTCCCAGATGATTTGGGGGGGCAACCCTACAGAAGCGGCCACTGACTTATTGGTTGCTCCGTAAGGTGGCCTCACGTAGGCGGGCACCACTCCCGTTGCCTGCTCGATGGCGTTTTGGGCTCCCTTGACCTCGCTCGCGATGCCCGCCGGAGACAATTTGGTGAGGTACGGGTGCTCATGGTGTGGTTTGCGATGGTGTGACCCGCAGCTGCCACCGCCTTCGCCACCGTCGGATTGGCCTTGACGTATCCGCCCTGTTGGAAGAACGTGGCGAACACTCTGTGCTTGTCGAGTATCGCCAGAAGGCGCGTGGTCTGGGCGTTGGGCCCGTCATCGTAGGTGAGGGCAGCGCAGGCCACCAGATCGCAGTTGACAGGAGCCAGGCCGCCGGGTGCGGGCTGGGGGGGGCCTTGAACGGAGTCCCGGAAATGACGGCGGTGCGCAAGGCCTGCCCTGCAGGGGAAATGACCTCGGCTGTTGCTGCGGCGTTCAAAGTCACGGTGACGGAGGTGGGCAACGCGGCGCCTGTTCCGGGGGTCTCGATGGACGGTGACGCTGAGGTCCCCGGCAGAGGTAAAGGCGACGGCGGTGAGCAACTCGGCGTCGGAAACGGAGTCTGTTGGCCGGGCCCGGTCCGGGCCCGGAGCCTGCGTCGGGGGGGACGCCGCACCGATGGCATCTCCGAGTATTGTCCGTAGGGTGCTGGTCATGGCCGGTTTGATCAAGCTGGCACTGCCGGTAACAACGCCAGTGCTGAGGTCTTCGTAAGTGATCTCCTCGCTGCGGGCGGTGCGGACGCCGCCGGCCATGGTTGTCTGCACGAACCTGGATCCAACAACGCTTCCGGTAGCCAGGACAATTTCATGGGTGACCGAAACGCCGTCGGCCAGCAGCGCAGCGGGGGGGGTAGCCGGCAGTGCCGCCGGTTCGTGGCGACCGCCGGCCCGGGCATCGAAGATGCTGAGAAGTCGGGCATCGAGCTGACTGTTGAAGGTCTGGGCACCGCTGATGTATTGCCACGTGGCAACGGTGGGCGCTGTGCCGGCTGAGCGCGTGGTCATGTCCACGATTGACGGTTGGAGGGCGATCCTGGATGGAGGCGCCCCCGATGACCGCGGTTGGTGCGTGCGGTGCCGGTTGCGTGGTCATGGGGGACGCAGGCCGCTATGAAGAGCACGATGACTACGAGCGGGATCGTGAAATGTGAGCGGACTGGGGCGGGCCGCTGCATGGTTTCCTCTACCGGAAGTACGAGGTGGTCATGCCTCGAATGATGGCAGGCACAACGCCATAGACCCCCCGGAGACACCCCCCCGGAGCGGCTAGAGACCGGCTGGAAAACTAACCGTAACGGTGGTTCCGCCGTCGGGAGTTTCAGCCAGTGTGAGGTCGCCACCGTGGGCTTTCGCGATGGCGCTGCACGTGGCCAGGCCGAGCCCGGAGCCGGGACCGTCGCCTTGCCGACGCAGGCGCACCAACGGTTCCAGGGCCTTGGCGCGGTCCTCGGGTTTGATGCCCTTACCGTTGTCCGCCACGAAGATCGTGGCTCCGTGATAGTTGGAAACCCCCCCGCTGATTCTGACAAGCAGTTCACGGTCGGGACTGCGGTAGTTCATGGCGTTGGAGAGCAGGTTTTGCAACAGCGTGCGGAGCTGTCCGCGGTCGGCGTGAAGCCTGAGGTCCTGGACTTCAACCACGCCGTCATTCTCGATTCCCAGGTCACGGGCAACTTCTTCGGTGACCTCGCGCAGGGACACCTGGGCCGGCTGGATCGCGCCGCCCACCCGGGAGTAGCTCAGCACATCCTCGAGCATTCCGAGCATCCGCCGTCCACTGGAGCCAATTCGGTCCAGATAGCGCGCGGCGGTGCTGTTCGGTTCTACGTCGGGATCGTCTTCCACCAGTTCCACATAGCCCAGGATGGTGGTGAGGGGAATGCGGAGATCGTGGCTGACGCGGCCGGCGAATGCGGCGAGTTTTGCGTTGCTGTGCCTCAACTCGGCATAGGTGCGGTCAAGCTGTACCGTGCGGTGCTGAAGCTCCAGAAGCTCAACAACCTGCTTGGCCAGGACTTCGAGCATGCTCAGCTGTTCCGGACTCAGCTCATTGGTTTTATCCGAGAAGACGCACAGCGTTCCCGGGACGAATCCCGATTCTGTCTGCAGTGGGACAGACGCGTAAAAGCGGACTTTGCCGATTTCGCCAGTGACAAAGGGGGGGTTGTCCGCAAAACGCGGGTCCTTGGACGCGTCGGCCACCACGGTGCGCTCGCGGGTGAGGAAGACCTTGGCGCACATGGAATCCTCGCGGGAACAGACTCCGGGGGGGTCCACGCCCCCAAGCCCCGATTTGGTGCTGGTACTCCGCGCTGATGATGTTGACCACGCCAAACGGAGCGCCACAAAGCTCCGTTGCCAGCCGCACGAGGTTCTGCAGTGCGCTCATGACGGCGGCGTTGGGAAGGAGTGTGGAATCCACAGCCGGGTCCAGGCCATATTCCTGTAATTCCAGATCCCGGCTGATGTCATCGGTGAAGGACAGCTGCCCCCCCTGAACTTCCGTCATGTTGTTACTCCCCCCAAGCGTCTTTAGGATTCCTTGCCGATACTACCGGGACCGTGGCGGCGGTGGTTTACTGGGACGCATGACCGAGCAGGAACCGGCCTCCGCCGCGTCTACTGAAAGTATCGATCTCTCCCTACGCACTCCCGCGCAAAGATCCCGGACCTTTACCGGGATCCTGGTGAACACCGCCCTCGCGAACATCACAACGAGCTATCTCTGGTTCGCACTGACGTTCTGGGTGTACTTGGAGACACGGAATGTCATCGCCACAGGGGTGATAGGCGGCGCGTACATGCTGCTGATCGCCCTCTCCAGCATCAGTTTCGGAACTTTCGTTGACCGTTACCGCAAATTGGCCGTGATGCGTTTCGCCGCCGCCTTCACCATGGTGATGTTCGTCCTCTCAGGCGTCATGTTCCTGCTGACACCCGAGCAGGCCCTGCTGGACCTGACACAGCCGTGGTTCTGGATCTTCACCATGATCATCCTGATCGGCGCAGTGGTGGAGAACATGCGAAATATTGCCCTGTCCACCACTGTCACCATCTTGATCGAACCGGATCGGCGGGCCAATGCCAACGGGCTCGTCGGCATGGTGCAGGGGCTCATGTTTATCGTCACCTCGGTCCTGTCCGGGCTATCGGTAGGACTGCTGGGCATGGGGTGGACGGTGGTTGTCGCCTTGGTGCTGACCGCCTTGGCCTTCGGGCACTTGCTCATGCTGCGCCTGCCGAGGAAGTGCGGGCAGCCGCTTCCGACGCGCAAGGCGGATTCGACTTGCGGGGGGGGTCGTGGGCTGCCGTCATGGCAGTATCCGGCCTCTTTGCGCTGATTCTCTTCTCCACGTTCAACAACTTCATTGGCGGCGTGTACATGGCTTTGATGGACCGTACGGCCTGGAGATGTTCTCCGTGGAGATGTGGGGAATTGTCTTCGCCATTGGCGCCACGGGGTTCATTGTTGGAGGTGCGCTGATCGGCAAGTTCGGCCTCGGGTCAATCCCTTGCGGACCATGCTCATTGCCGTGCTGTTGATGGGCTTCATCGGTGCGGTGTTTACGGTCGCGAGTGGGCTTGGCTATACATCGTGGGGATATGGCTCTACATGGCGCTCGTCCCTGTGGTTGAAGCCGCTGAACAGACCGTCATCCAAAAGGTGGTGCCACTACCGCGGCAGGGCAGGGTGTTTGGTTTCGCCATGGCGTTCGAGTCCGCGGCGGCGCCCATCACCGCCTTCCTCATCGCACCGATCGCCCAATTCTGGATCATCCCCCCCTACGCCCGATCCGAGGAAGGGGCGGCCAGCCTTGCTCCCCCCCTGCTGGGCGAAGGAATTTCCCGTGGCATCGCCTTGGTGTTCCTGGCCGCCGGCATCATCATGATCGTTGTCGCCTTGATCGCTTTCCTGACTCCCGTCTACCGCCGCGTATCTGCCTCGTATGCGCAGACAGCGGCGGAAGAACGGGAAAGCCAGGATGCGGAGTCGCCGTCGTCGCATTGATCCAAGCCGGTCAGGGAGCTTTTCAGGACGCTGCCTGTAACGCGGCCCCTGCCATGCGGAGCTGCCCAGATCGCTCTTTTCCAGCGCCTGCCGGACTCGACGGCCTTGGCCCAAGCTTCGGTGGGAGCAACGGCGGCCCAGTTGGAATTCAACAACGCCATCAACGTGGTGTGTACGGTCTTGGCGTCCACGGTTCCGGCGTTGTTGCTGAGGTTGATGGCTCCCGTGGCATCAGAGAGTACTTCGGTGGCGAAGCCGAGGAATTCTGCTTCAACGGCCGATGCCAGGATGCAGTTGTTTGCCATGTAACCCACCAAGGTGACGGTGTCGACGTCGTGCTCCCGCAGCCAGGCGGCGACATCCGTGCCGGCGTAGACCGAACCGTACTGCTTGACCACCCTTTTCCATGAACCGGTCCGGCGGGCTTCCACCTCGGGGGGGTGCAGCTCGTATTCCGCTGTTCCCGGGGGGGCGAAGACGGGTGCGCCTTCACCCTCGCTGTGCTGGATGGCTGCGATGGGGGGGATGCCGGCTGCAGTTGCGGCCTCGATGGCCTTCACGATCATCGGAAGAGACTCTTGGTGCTGCGGGTGCTGAATTTCCAGCGGGCCGCTGAAGTACTGCTGCTGGACATCGACAAGGACGAGGGCGCGGCGGGGTGTGCTCATGGTGTTCTCCCGTAGTGGTTGCTGGGGCGACATTCGGCGGTCCCTTTCATCATTCGTCCATTGCGCGCTGGGCACCAGTGGCACGAATGCCATATACGATGGGTTCGGGCCAAAGACCAGCGGAGGGCAGCATGAGGATCGCGGTGTACGCATTCAATGGCGTCACAATGTTCCATCTGGCCGTGCCGCAAATGGTGTTCGACGAGGTCTCCCGCCAGGCTTGGCCGAGTGGAACACCGTCCTGTTCTCGGACCGGGCGGGCCACATCCAAACGGCCGAGGGCTACGTGTTGGGGGGGAAGTCCAGGGACCCTCGACGGTGGTACACGCCGACGTCGTAGTGGTGCCGTCCTGGTTCGACGACGAACGCGAGCCCGGCGAAGTCCTCAGCAACGTCCTCCGGGAAGCCCATGGCAGGGGGGGCGCAACCATAGTGGGTCTGTGTTTGGGAGCGATCCCCCGTTGCCGACGCCGGTCTCCTGAACGGACGATCTGCCGTGACCCACTGGCAAGCCTTTGATTCCCTCGCTGTCCGGCATCCCGACGTCTCCCTCGACCAAACAGTGCTGTATATCGATCACGGCGACGTCCTGACATCTGCGGGCACAGCGTCCGGACTCGATGCGTGCTTGCACGTTGTGAGAGGCCGTTTGGGAGCGGAGGCAGCCAACCAGGTGGCGCGAAGCCTGGTCATCGCTCCGCACCGTGAAGGTGGGCAGGCCCAGTACATCGAGCATCCCCCCCTTCCGCCGCGAGCCGAGGGGGGATCCGATGGCCCGTTTACTTGAGTGGGCGTTGGGTCGGCTTGGAGAGCCGCTCAGCATTGACCGGCTCGCCGCCCAGGCTCACATGAGCCGGCGAACCTTCGTGCGCGCCTTCCGCGCCTCAACCGGGACCACGCCGTCGGCCTGGATACGCGCTCGCCGCCTGGATGCGGCCCGCCGCCTGCTGGAAACCACCGACCTGTCTGTTGACCAGGTTGCGGCCGACTGCGGGTTCGGCAGCGCCGTGACCCTCAGGCAGAACTTCGCCAGCGCCTTTTCCACCTCACCCACGGACTACCGGCGCCGCTTTACCGCCTGATCTCTTACAGGCCCCCCCGGACCCCAAGCCAAAGATCACTCGTTTCGGGTGAGACAGGGTGAATGCTGAGTGGTGCAGGGTGGAGTCAGCCCGTGGCATGCGGGCAGTCCTGCAATCCTGCAATCCTGCAGAGATGGAGACGGTTCCATGGCCGAAGCGGACGACGTCGACTACACACTTCACCTCGAGCCGGACAATGTCTTGTTACTGGCTTGGGACCCGGGCGTCAGAATTGAAGCCGGTAACGCCCGGGCTGCCGTGGACGCTGTCAACGAGTTCGCTGCCGGTAGCCGCTATCCCTTGCTGGTCAGGATGGCCAACGCGAGCCACTTGAGTCGCGCGGCACGTGACGTTTTCATCGAGCCCTGTGCGGCCTCCAGAATTGCGTTGCTGGGTGAAAATCCTGTTGACCGCATACTCGTCGACTACCAACTGGCCGCCCAGCCCGCGCCCTGCCCCACGAGGTTCTTTACCTCCGAAGCCGAGGCAATGTCTTGGCTCTTGGAGCCGGATCTACAGGCTGTCGATCCGCAGCAGGGCCGTGCAGTTGAGTGAGAACTCCGTGACGCTCTATACCTCTAACAGGAGGTGTGGAATCATCGGCGAATGGACCAATATCTGTGGGTGTTGAAACAAGATCAACTTGATTTGATTCGCGAATTGGAGCCAGCAAGACTTGAGCTCCTCGACGAGGAAGGCCTGCTCCAACTCCATAAACGGGTGCGGAAGGCCCGGAACAAACACACCACCAACTATCGACGCAAAGCGGCGGACGAAGTACTCGAAGCCGGTGGTCGCGGAGCCGCAGCCAACAAGTCGGACAAAGCGCGTGCCAGGCGCTGGTGTTCGAGGAAGCACTCTCCATCGTGAGCACCGAACTGGCCAGGGTGGCCCATGAGGCGGCAGAAGAACTCAAGGATGAGCGACTTGAACGCGCCGGCGCCGACAAGTCCACCGGGCCGAAGAGCTCCGGAACCGGCACCAAATCCACTACCACTTCGGGCCGGACCCGGTCTCACCAGAAGACCACCGGCGGAGTGAAGCGGGACGCTTCCAGCCGTTCGCAAGGTGCCCAGCGCCAAGCCAAAAAGGACGCCTCCTAGATCCTTTGCCCCCCCGCCGAGGTGGCATTTAATGACAATCGCGACGCGGAACATTGTCATTAAATGCCACCTCGGCGGGGCGGACTCGACGCGCCGGAGGAATCTTGAGGGAATCTTGAGATGACCCGGCGTCCTTCTTGAGGACCCCGTCCGATGGTTGAAACATCAGCCAATCAGCTGACGGGAACTTCCAGGAAGGACCACCGAAATGACTGACCAGATCTCCGCCAAGTCCGGGACTGCCGGCGCCGCCCACACGAAGTCCGAAGCCCTCACAGGTGCCCCCCCCGACGCCGCGGGCCACGCTGGGGGAAACCGTTGGCCAGACCCGTGCAGTGGTGACCGTCCGTGAGCAGTTCAACCCCCCCTTGGCGCGGGGCTCAGGAGCATCTGGCCGCAGTCGGTCGTCGCTTCTAGGGCGCCAGGCCTTCACTAGGGAAGGCACCTCGTTATTCGGGCGAGTACCTGCCCGACGCCGTTTAAGGGACGATGGAGTCCAGCGCGAAAATAAGGAGGCTTGCCATCAAGGAAGAGATGAGAAAGGCCGCTGATGTGGCCGAGGAAGCCGCGAATTCGCAGGCTTTCGCAGCTGTTGCCCGGGCCGGTTATGCCGTGAGCGGGCTCCTGCACCTGCTCATTGGCGTCATAGCGATCCAACTCGCGGTGGGCCGCGGCGGCGAGGCTGATGTCAGCGGCGCTGTGACCGAGTTGGCCAACAAACCAGCCGGGCCCCCCCTCCTGCTCTGGGCCTGCTTTGGAGCCTGTGCGGCGTTGGCTTTATGGCAACTGGGAAATGCCATCCTCGGCTACCGAATCGCCTCTGACAACAAACTGACCAAGCGTTTATCGGCTTTAGGCCAGGCCTTGGTGTTCGCTGCGTTGGCGGCCACCATCATTTCTTTCGTAGTGGGGGGGCATGGCCAGAACAGCCGGGAGTCCAGCAGCGACTTCACCGTCACTCTTATGAAGGCGCCGTTCGGGGGGGTCTTCTTGCTGATCGCCATCGGCGCCGGCGTCGCGATTACCGGCGTCGTCTTCGCTGTGAGGGGGGGTTTTCGTCGAAAGTTCACCAAGGACCTATCCCTTTCGCCCAACCCGGGCGTGCACAAGTTCCAACTCTGGGTTGCGTGGTGGGTTACATCGCCAAGGGGGGGATCGCCCTCTTCCTGGTGGGGGGGCTGTTGGTGGTCATCGCCGCGGTTCGCGCGCAGCCCGAGCAATCAACGGGCCTTGATGGAAGTTTGAAAGCCTTGAAGGAGCAGCCCTATGGCCCGTACTTGTTGGCCGCCGTCGCACTGGGGCTCATCGCATACGGGTTGTTCCTTATGGTCAAAGCGAGGACCCTCCGGACCTAGTCCTGACTGCGTTTAGGAGCTCGGGTGTACGGGTACAGGGCAAAAGTACCGTGGAGTGAATAAAGCACCGTGCCGTGCAATCTGAAAAGGGGCAGAACCATGACTCAAGGTGATCCGAACCAGACTGACAAGCCGCAAACCGACGGGAACCGTCTCACCTCCGCACCGTCAGACCCCCCCGCCGCGGGTACCACTCGGGTGAATTCCCCCCCCAGCAGGAGCAGGAACAGCCCGGCCTCACCAAACCACTGGATCCGCAACCGGACCATGGCGAGAAGAGTTATGTGGGGCACGGCGCCTGCAGGGGGGGAAGACCGCGTTGATCACCGGCGGTGACTCCGGCATCGGCGCTGCGGTAGCCATTGCCTACGCGCGCGAGGCGCCAACGTGGCCATTAGTTATCTTCCGGAGGAAGAGGAAGACGCGCAGTCGACGGCGGATTGGATCCGTGAGTGCGGAGCGCAAGCCCTGCTGTTGCCCGGTGATGCGCGGGATGAAGGCTTCGCGGCCGAGATTGTGGAACGTACAGTGCAGGAGCTTGGCGGGCTCAACGTCGTGGTTTTGAATGCGGCTTACCAGAAGAACCGCGAAGGCCTGGAAACCATACCCACGGAAGAGTTCGACCGTGTCTTCAAAACTAATCTGTACTCGCTGATCTGGACGGCGCAGGCAGCCATTCCGCATCTCCGGCCGGGCGCCTCGATCATTGTCACGGCATCCATCCAGGCGTTTAATCCGTCCGCCCAGTTGATCGACTATGCCATGACCAAAGCGGCCAGGTGGCCTTCACCAAGGCCATGGCCGAGGAACTCGGGCCCAAGGGGATCCGCGTTAATGCAGTGGCGCCTGGCCCTATCTGGACTCCACTGATCCCAGCCACCGAATGGCCGGACAAGCTCCCCCCCACCTTTGGGCAGGACACACCACTGGGTCGTGCCGGCCAGCCGGCCGAGCTGGCGCCAGCCTACGTGTTGCTGGCGTCCGATGAAGGCTCCTATATTTCGGGAGCAGTCCTTCCCGTCACGGGCGGGAAGGGACTCTGATCTCTGTCCAGGCGGTTTGTTGAGGTTCAGGTTTAGGGAGTACAACGATGATCGCTGTGTTGGTGATCGACATGCAGAACGCCTACTTCGAGGACCCTGCTCTCAAGGGGGGGCGCCAGGAAGAAATTGTTCCTGCCTGCAATTCGTTGACCAGCGCAGCGCTCCAAGCCGGGACCAAAGTGATCCTGGTAGGAACCGTGCATGAACGGGACAAATCCACGTGGAGCCTGAACATGCTCGACGATGATCAGGGATTTATCTTCAGGGGGGGCAGTGAGCAGGCCGAGTTCGTTCCCGGGCTGCTCACTGCCGATCTTCCCCGGTTGATCAAGACCAGGGACAGCGCCTTTTTCGGAACAGATCTTGCCATGCGCCTGAGGAACTGGGGGGGCGTCGACACCGTCATTCTTGCCGGAATTTCAGCCCATAACTGCATCGCCCAAACGGCCGCTGACGCCTTTGCACACAACATCAAGGTGATTTATGCGGCCGAGGCCATTGGGACGGAGAACGCGGAAGCCGCAGAGTCCGTACTGCGGGTCCTCACCCGTGAATACCGGCAGAACGTGTTGCCCTTGAATGAAATTCGGCAGCTTCTGGGATCAGCTCCCTCAGCGTAGTTCTGCCTTTCAATGGGAATCCACAGTTGCCCGCGGCCATGCGTGCCGCCGGGTTCCACCTGGACGCTGAGCATTTCCGGTCCCGGTGCCCACCTGTAGGGGGTTGGCAGGAAACCATTCCGTGGCGGCATCAGCCACATACCCTGCAGGACTTCGGGGGGGAACTTTCCCTCGGCTTCAAAGACCACCCACAGGCCGGCCGGGACCTCCAGGGACTCGAAACCTTCCGGGACCGGTTTCGTAGAGGCTACTGCGTGCCAATAGTCCAGTTCGCTTCCCTCGTTGCGCTGCTCTTCGATGTTGTCAGTGACAGAGAGCGGGCCGGCGGGATCCATGTCCGCAATCTCCAACAATTGCTTGGTGACAGCGGGGGTCCAGTCCTCGCTGGAAGTCGATGATGGCTTGATTGGGTCCCTCGTGGACCAAAGGGACACGGGCTTTCAGGCCTATGAGGCGGAAAGCAGGTTGATCTTCTATGCGGTGCTTCATGTCGGCGTTTCCTTCAACTCGGAGGTGGAACTCAATTGAGGTTGGGAATGGAGAACCGCGCCCGGCAGTCGTGCCTCAGAGGGGGGGCTCAACCCGTGCAGGGCTTTGAACGCACGGGTGAATGCCTCTGCCGATCCGTACCCATAGCGGACGGCAACGTTCAGCACAGTCCCGCCCTCGAGGATTTCCGCAGTGGCTGCCGTCAGGCGCCGCCTGCGGATGTACTCAGATATGGGCAGGCCAGCCAGGGAGGAAAACATCCGGCGGAAGTGGTACTCGGAGGTCAGGGCAGCACGAGCCAAGACACCCACCTCGATATCCGCGGTGAGGTCTTGCTCGATGAGCTCTATGGCCCGATTCCAGCCCTGCATCATGCCTCCGTCTTGCACCCGGTGCTCCATCCTTTTCTTCGACGCTACGCGGACTTCCGAGTCGATGCCCCAACAATCCATGCCCGAAAATATCAGGCCTCACAATGTATGAACCCGCACAACGCAAGAACCCGGAGACTGCATCTGCAGTTCTCCGGTTCTTGGCTGTATTCAGTTGTTACGGTCGACTGGAGCCTGAAGCTTCTTCGTCCGGTTCGGAGGAGAAAGGTCGGTCCTCAGGGACGTCTTCCGTGTTCTTTTCATCCAGTTCGGCGTCAGCGAAGGTACCGTCTTCTCGGCGTAGTCACCTTCGGTGTAGTCGCTCCGGCATCGTCCTTCAGTGTTTCCGGGGGGGACACACCTGTGTCTCCGTAGTCGCCTTCGGAATACTGGCCTTCGAGTTCGTCGCCGTTGGCGTCGCGGTTCTGGTTGTTAGCATGGTGTGTCCTGCGGTTGGTGACCAGGCCGTAGATCAGCAGCACAATGATGGAGCCGCCGATAGCCAGGAGCCACGTGGTGAGGGAGAAGAATTCCTGCAGGCCCGTTCCGAAGATGAGCCCGCCGATCCAGCCGCCCAGGAGTGCGCCGACGACGCCCAACAGGAGGGTGATCAGCCAGCCGCCACCCTGGCGTCCGGGAAGAATAAGCTTTGCGATAGCGCCGGCCAAAAGGCCGAGCAGAAGAAAACCAAAGAAACCCATTTTTGCTCCTACTTTCTTGTTGATGGAAATTCCATGAACGTGATGAAGCGAGTATGTTCATCGGGTGCCTGTTCCAAGGTGTAGGCACCGTAATGGGGCCCTGGAGGCCCTATGGAATGTGGGGGGATTGGAACTATTTATGCAACCCCCCCGATGAATTTATGAAATGCAGCCAATAAAGCACTCCTGCCGATTGGGTCGGACTCGGTACTACACCAGCAACGCTAGCGGCTCCCGGGGGGGCAAGTAGCAAGTAACCTGACTATTAGTCAGCCCTTGCTTGCGGGCCCGGAATGCTGCGGATTCGCGGCCTAGTGGCCCTTGAGGGAGTCTTTGAGTCCTTGAGCGGCGTCCTTGACTTTCTCGCCGGACTGCTTGAGGTTTGCCTCAGATTGCTCGCCGACGCCTCGGCCTGCAGGTTCCTGTCGCCGGTGGTTTCGCCGGTCTTTTCCTTGACCTTGCCGCCTGCTTCTTCGGCGGCATTACTAATCTTGTCACCCAGTCCCATGGTTTCACTCCTCGGGTTTCATGCGGTTACTTCCTGCGGTTATCCGCTGGTTGGCATAACAGTTTAGTCGAATGTTTTATTTCGGCAAATCACTATTAACCGGCCCGCAATCAATGGGCAGGTGACACGGCATGCCCGGCAGGGATAGTGTCGAGGAATAACACCTCGGAAGGAGTGATTGCTGTGAAAGGCAAAGCATTGTTCGCCGTTGGCGTGGCTGTCGGCTACGTATGGGGATCGAAGTCCTGGCCGGAGGTGTACCGGCGGGTCCGCGGAGGCACCGAGAAGCTTTGGAAGAACCCTGAGGTTCAAGAGAACGTGCACCAGGCCACGGAAGCAGTCCAGGAATCCGTGCCGGACATTCTGGACAACCTGTATGAGGCCGGCAAGAAGTTACTGGAAAAGGCAGAAGCGATGTTCCCTGGCATCACTTCCCCCCCCAAGGCGGGTCAGCATGCTGACTCCTCTTCCAGCAGCAAGCCCACCGTCACCACCGTGCCCACTATCAAGTCGGACGTGGTGTCCGATCCTGCCTTGGATGACGCCACGGGAAGTGACTGGACAGGCGAGGGCGGCGCTGCACCGGAAGGTCCGGCGACCAACACGCCGCCCAAGGCTGAACTCTCCTCGCTGAGGGCGGCCGCGTCGGGTAAGTGCCGCCGTCGGAGGTCTATTTGGCGCGTTCGACCGCCGTCAGGATCGCCTCGCCCAGCTCTTGGGGTTTGGTGAACTGAGGCCAATGTCCGGTGGGGGGGAGGTCGATGTACTCGACGTCCTGGATCCTGGCGAGTTCTGCCGTGAACGGGTGCCCGGCATCCATCCACTCCTTGAGGAGCGACGACGGGAACTGGCAGGCGATGATCGTGGCCGGTACGTCGTAGCGCCGGATGTCGCTCAGGTGTTGCTGGTCGAAGGCAACGCCCTTGGGCTCCGGGATGGCCCGTGCCCGGAACGCGTCCTTGAGGTCGTCAGTCAGGTCTACGAGGTCTTCTTCCTCGAACAATTCCCATGGCGGCAGCGGGACGTCGTCGCCGTCGTCGGGCAGTTCGTCATTGATGACCCCCCCCTCACCGAGCGGTCCGCTGTCAACGTAAATGGCGCGGGCCACTCGGTCCGGGCGGGCATCTGCTACGCCATGGATGATGCGCCGCCACCTGAATGGCCCACCAGGATGACCTTGCCGTCGAGGGAGTCTACTTTCGCCACCACGGCGTCGATGTGGGTGCGAAGGCCGATGCCCGCGCGTGATGCGTCCACCGACTCCAGCCCCCCCGGCAGCGTCAGCGGATGAACCGTGTGGCCGGCTGCTTCCAGCGGCGGCGTCACCTCCTCCCACGACGACGCGTCCAACCAGAAACCGGGTACAAGGATGATGTCCATGCCGGTACCTACGGGAGCCCACCGACAGTTTGTAAGAGCAGCTAGCTTCTCACCGCCAGCGTCTCTACCGCCTTCGCCAGGATCTTGGCGCGGGACTCCGTGGAGCGGGCTTTTAACACCTGCAAAATGATGAGGTAGCGCTCTGTCTTGCCTAGATTTTCGAAGGTTTCCTTGGCGGCCCGGTTTCCGGCGAGTGCGGCCTGCAGGTCCTCGGGAACCTCTGCGTTGGCTTGCGAAACGTAGGCGGCTTCCCAACGGCCATCAGCTTTGGCTGCATCTATCTCGGCGTACCCGGCAGGTTGCATGCGTCGTGCGCGTATCAGTGCTTCCACTTTGCCCACGTTCACTTGGGACCACGAGCTTCGGGCCCGACGTCGGGAGTACCTTTGCAGGAATGTCTTATCGTCGTGGCCCTTGCGTTGGCCATCGATCCAGCCGAAGCAGAGGGCGCCGTCCAAGGCGTCCTGTATCTCAATGAGTCCGGCGCCCGAGTTCTTTTTCCCGATGACAAGCCAGGCTTCGGCCTTGGTGTTGTGGTTCGCGGAGAGCCAGTTTTCCCACTCCGCGCCGCTGGCAAAACTCAGCAGCTCCGGCTCACTCTTCTGCTCCATGCTGTTACCTCCCCACTGCTCCTGGTTCAAGTACCAGCATCCCCCCCCAAGTAGGTAGCAGCAGAGGCCGTTTTGGACGCTCAAAACGCCCTCAGCTGCTACTTAGTTGGGTTTTGGGGAAGGGGTTGACGCAGATCACGTTTCCGGTCCATAGTTATCGTATACGATTTCGTACTTGATGCAGCTCGAGGAAGAGGAGGCGCCGTGACACTGGAGTTCCGGACCCAGGAAGTCAGCCAGGAGATGCTGGCCCGGACGCGCAAAGTCATTGCGGTCCACATCAACTACCCCCCCAGCCGCGCGGCCCAGCGCGGACGCACTCCCGAGCAGCCTTCGTACTTCCTGAAGCCGTCCTCATCGCTGGCACTCGGCTCCGCGGATGCTCCCGGAACGGTTGAGCGCCCGGCCGGCTGCGAACTCCTCGGCTACGAGGCGAAATCGCCTTGGTGATCGGCAAGTCCGCCCGCCGTGTCGGGTTGGAGGATGCCTGGAGCCACGTCGAGTGGGTTACCGCGTCCAACGACCTCGGTGTCTACGATCTCCGTTACGCAGACAAGGGATCCAACGTCCGGTCCAAGGGCGGCGACGGCTTCACTCCCGTTGGCCCGGCACTCATTCCGGCCGACGCCGTGGATCCCACCCGGTTGCGGATCCGTACATGGCACAACGGGGGGGACCTTGTCCAGGACGACACCACCGAGGACCTGCTCTTCCCGTTCGCCCAGCTCGTCGCGGACCTTTCCCAGCTCCTGACGCTCGAAGAGGGGGGGACATCATCCTCACCGGCACCCCCCGCCGGCGCCTCCGTTGCCAAGCCCGGTGACGTCGTCGAGATTGAGGTCACCGGCGGTGACTTCAGCAGCGGCCGCCTGGCCACCAAAGTCACGGAAGGCACGACGCCGTTCGCGGACTTTGGTGCCCGTCCCAAGACCGATGACACCCAGCGGGAAGAGGCGTACGGATCCCGGGAGGCGGCTGGTCTGGAGCTGCAGGACCGGAGGCTGCTTCCGTCCTGACGCCGGAGCTGAAGGCGAAGCTGGAGTCTGTCGCCACCGCCACATTGTCGTCCCAGCTCCGTAAGCGCGGCTGAACAACGTGAGCATTGACGGCTTGCAGGCCACCCGCCCGGACCGCAAGGTGGTGGGCCTGGCCCGGACCCTGCGCTATGTGCCCAACCGTGAGGACCTCTTCAAGACCCACGGCGGCGGCTTCAATGCCCAAAAACGGGCCATCGACTCCGTGAATGAGGGCGAAATCCTGGTCATGGAAGCCCGCGGCGAGAAGGGCACCGGCACCGTCGGTGACATCCTGGCGTTGCGGGCCCAGGTCCGCGGGGGGGCCGCAGCGATCATCACCGACGGCGGCGTCCGCGACTACTCGGCCGTGGCCGATCTGGAGATGCCCACTTACTTCGCCAACCCGCACCCCGCAGTCCTGGGACGCCGGCACATTCCGTGGGACACCGACATCACCATCGCATGCGGCGGCGCGACCGTTCAGCCGGGCGACATCATCGTGGCCGACTCGGACGGCATCCTGGTGATCCCGCCTGCCATCGCCGAGGAACTGGTGGACGACTGCATTCAGCAGGAGAAGGAAGAGACGTTCATCTTCCAGATGGTCCAGGAAGGCAACAGCGTTGATGGGCTGTACCCGATGAACAAGGAATGGCAGGCGCGGTACGCGGACTGGTCGGCCAGCCAAAGCCCGGAAGGAGCCTCAGGTGACTGAAACCGCCGTCGGAAGTCCTGCCCTGAAAGCTAATCCCGAAAGCAAGTCCCAACAGGCGTATGCCGCTGTGAAGGCGCGCATCGTTGAGGGGACCTACACCCCCCCGGGGTACCGGCTGGTGCTCGCGAAGATCGCCGAGGACCTGGGCTTCAGTGTGGTGCCGGTCCGGGAGGCGATCCGCCGGCTTGAGGCCGAAGGCTGGTCAAGTTCGAGCGGAACGTGGGCGCCACGGTGGCCGGAATCGACCCCACCGAATACCTGTACACGATGCAGACCTTGAGCATTGTGGAGGGCGCGGCCACTGCGTTGTCGGCACCGCTGATCGATTCGGTAGCTATCGCCCGTGCTCGTGCGGTGAACGAGGAAATGCGGGAGTGCCTTGAGCACTTCGATCCCGTCCGCTTCACCGCGCTGAACCAGGACTTCCACAGCGTCCTGTTTGAGCACTGCCCCAATCCGCACATTCTTGACCTGGTGCATCGGGGGGGATGGAACCGGCTGGCCTCGCTTCGTTCGTCGACTTTCCGGTTCGTTCCCGGCCGCGCGCAGGAGTCGGTGCGCGAACACGAGCCTTGCTGCAGCTTATTGAGGGCGCTGCAGACGCCGACACCATCGAAAAAGCAGCCCGCCAGCACCGCGCAGCCACCCTGGACGCCTACCTGGCCCAGGCCAAACAGTAATTACCAGCCACTGATCACTAGTTAGGACTTCAACGATGACGACCTCAGTAGAGACCGCCAAACATTACATTCCCGAGAACCTTCCGTCCCATATCCAGCACTTCATTAACGGCGAGTTCGTTGACTCCCTGTCCGGCAAGACTTTCGATGTCCTGGACCCGGTATCGAACGGCAACTACGCCACGGCTGCTGCGGGCCAGAAGGAAGACATCGACCTGGCCGTCGCCGCGGCCCGCGAAGCATTCGTCAATGGTCCGTGGCCGAAGATGAAGCCGCGTGAGCGTGCCCGGGTCTTGAACAAGATTGCCGATGCAGTAGAGGCACAGGAAGCCCGCCTCGCCGAGCTCGAAACGTTCGATACCGGCCTGCCGATCACCCAGGCCAAAGGCCAGGCGCTCCGCGCTGCCGAGAACTTCCGCTTCTTCGCCGACTTGATCGTTGCCCAGTTCGATGACGCCATGAAGGTCCCGGGTTCGCAGATCAACTACGTGAACCGCAAGCCCATCGGCGTCGCTGGCCTGATCACGCCGTGGAACACCCCCCCGTTCATGCTGGAGTCTTGGAAGCTCGCCCCCCCGGCTTTGGCCACCGGCAACACCGTGGTGCTGAAACCGGCCGAGTTCACACCGCTTTCTGCTTCACTGTGGGCGCAGATCTTCAAGGACGCAGGCCTGCCCGACGGCGTGTTCAACCTGGTCAATGGCCTGGGCGAAGAAGCCGGCGACGCACTGGTGAAGCACCCGGACGTGCCGCTGATTTCCTTCACCGGCGAGACCACCACGGGCCAGACCATCTTCCGCAACGCCGCAGCCAACCTCAAGGGCCTGTCCATGGAACTCGGCGGCAAGTCCCCCCCATGCGTCGTGTTCGCCGATGCAGATCTGGATGCCGCAATTGATTCCGCGCTGTTTGGTGTGTTCTCCCTCAACGGCGAACGCTGCACCGCCGGCTCCCGCATCCTGGTTGAGCGGGCCATCTACGACGAATTCTGCGAAAAGTACGCCGCCCGGGCCAAGAACATCGTGGTGGGCGATCCCCCCCACGATCCCAAGACCCAGGTAGGTGCCCTGGTCCACCCCCCCGAGCACTACCGGAAGGTGGCCTCCTACGTGGAGATCGGCAAGTCCGAAGGGCGGCTCCTGGCCGGCGGAGGCCGACCCGCCCACCTGCCCGAAGGCAACTACATCGCACCCACGGTGTTTGCCGACGTCGCGCCTGACGCGCGGATCTTCCAGGAGGAAATCTTCGGTCCCGTCGTGGCCATCACGCCTTTCGAGAACGACGACGAAGCCCTCGCCTTGGCGAACAACACCAAGTACGGCCTGGCGGCCTACATCTGGACCCAGAACCTGACCCGGGCGCACAACTTCTCCCAGAACGTGGAGGCCGGCATGGTGTGGCTCAACAGCCACAACGTCCGCGATCTGCGTACTCCGTTCGGGGGGGGCGTCAAGGCCTCCGGTCTTGGTCATGAGGGCGGCTACCGTTCCATCGACTTCTACACCGATCAGCAAGCCGTGCACATCACGCTCGGCTCCGTCCACACGCCCAAGTTCGGCGCCTAGTACCCGACTAGGTCGCAATAGTGCGCGTTTTGAGTCTCCAAAACGGCATCTACTGCTACTCAGTTGGTTCCCACACCACCCTTTCAACGAAGAGAGACCATCATGAGCAACCCGTTTACCGGCCCCCATCATCACTCCAACAGTTCCCGCCCCCGGACATCGTCCGCTGCGCATACTTGGAACTCGTGGTCACGGATCTGGCGAAGTCCCGCGCGTTCTACGTGGACCTTCTGGGCCTGCACGTCACCGAGGAAGATGAGAACACCATCTACCTGCGCTCCTTCGAGGAGTTCATCCACCACAACCTGGTCCTCCGCAAAGGCCCGGTCGCAGCAGCCGCAGCGTTCGCGTACCGTGTGAAGTCCCCCCGGCCGAGGTGGACGCCGCTGAGGCGTACTACCGCGAGTTGGGCTGCCGGGTTGAGCGCCGCAAGGAAGGCTTCACCAAAGGCGTGGGCGACTCCGTCCGCGTGGAGGACCCGCTGGGCTTCCCGTACGAGTTCTTCTACGACGTTGAGCACGTCGAACGCCTCACCCAGCGCTACGACCTCTACTCCGCCGGAGAACTCGTCCGGCTGGACCACTTCAACCAGGTGACCCCCTGACGTCCCGCGCGGCCGCAAGTACCTGGAGGACCTCGGCTTCCGCGTCTCGGAAGACATCAAGGATTCCGACGGCGTCACATACGCCGCGTGGATGCACCGCAAGCAGACTGTGCACGACACCGCCCTGACCGGTGGCAACGGACCCCGCCTGCACCACATCGCGTTCTCCACGCACGAGAAGCACAACATCATCCAGATCTGCGACAAGATGGGCGCCCTGCGCATCTCCGACCGCATCGAACGCGGCCCCGGACGCCACGGTGTGTCCAACGCGTTCTACCTCTACATCCTTGACCCGGATGGCCACCGCGTGGAGATCTACACCCAGGACTACTACACCGGTGACCCGGACAACCCCCACCGTCACCTGGGACGTCCACGACAACCAGCGACGCGACTGGTGGGGGCAACCCCGTAGTCCCGTCCTGGTACACCGAGGCCTCACTGGTCCTGGACCTCGACGGCAACCCGCAACCCGTCATCGAACGGGAAGAGAAGTCCGAAATGGCCGTCACCGTGGGCGCCGACGGATTCTCCTACACCCGCCCCGACGCTGCATCCGGCGAAGCTGCCGAGGGCTTCAAACTGGGAGCGCAGGTCTAAGGCCATGCTGGACGCGAAAACGATCGAAGCCATTGCCGACGAGCTCCTCGAGGCCGGACGCAACCGCAAGCCGGTACCGCGCCTCACCGCCCGCTACCCGGACATGACGGTGGAGGATTCCTACGCCGTGCAGCAGCTGTGGATGCGGCGGAACGAGGAAGCCGGGCGGACGTTGGTGGGGCGCAAGATCGGCCTCACGTCCAAGGCCATGCAGGCCGCCACGGGCATCACGGAGCCGGACTACGGCGCCATTTTTGATGACATGGTCTTGGAGACCGGATGCTCCGTGGAATGGGACAAGTACACCCATCCCCCCCGGGTTGAGGTGGAGCTGGCATTCGTGCTCAAGTCAGGTCTCAAAGGGCCGGGCTGCACCGTTTTCGATGTCCTCAACGCAACCGACTACGTGGTTCCGGCCCTCGAAATCCTGGACTCCAGGATCGAGATGGAGGGCCGGACCATCGTGGACACCATCTCGGACAACGCCGCGATGGGCGCCATGGTGGTGGGTGGTCGACCGGTGCGACCCGACGCCGTCGACCTCCGCTGGGTATCCGCCATCCTGTACAAAAACCAGACCGTGGAGGAGACCGGAGTGGCTGCCGGAGTGCTCGATCATCCGGCCAACGGAGTGCATTGGCTGGCCAACAAGATCGCTGCACACGGGGACTCAATGAAAGCGGGAGATATCATCCTCGCGGGCTCGTTTACACGCCCCCCCTTATGGGTGTACAAAGGTGATACCGTACACGCGGACTACGGACCGTTGGGAGTTGTGACATGTCACTTCAGCTGAGCCCCCACCTTCTATTCGGCCCTTGGTGACGCGGGGGGGCGTCCGCTGGCCGGCATGTGGGTGTGTTCCGGAAGTCCGCTGGTTGCAGAGATCTGTGCCGGCTCGGGTTTGGACTGGCTGCTGATTGACGCAGAGCATAGCCCGAACGGCCTCGAATCCATCGTGGCACAGCTTCATGCCGTGAGCGGCTACCCTCTGCAGGTCATGGTCCGGCCGCCCGTGAATGACACAGTGCTAATCAAGCAGTATTTGGACCTCGGCGTGCAGAACCTGCTGATCCCCATGGTGAACTCAGCATTTGAGGCAGCCACCGCCGTTGCCGCTGTTCGTTATCCGCCGCTTGGCGTCCGTGGTGTTGGCTCGGCACTTGCCCGAGCCTCGCGTTGGAACCGCGTCCCGGACTACTTGGCCAACGCCTCCGACTCGATCAGCCTCACCGTTCAGATCGAGTCCGAGGCCGCGGCATCCGCCGTTGAGGAGATCCTTGCCGTCGATGGCGTTGACGGCATCTTCCTTGGTCCCTCGGACCTCGCCGCTTCAATGGGCCTGCTGGGACAGCAGGAGAATCCCCCCCTGGTGAGGGCCGTCGTCGAGCATTGCCTTGCAGCCGCGAAAGCAGCCGGAAAACCGGCTGGCGTAAACGCCTTCAACGAGGCAACTGCCCGCGCATACCTCGACGCCGGTGCCTCCTTTGTACTGGTCGGCGCCGATGTCGCTGTGCTTGCCCGCGCTTCCGAGGGCTTCGCATCAACGTTCATTCCGGTGCCTGAAACGGCTGAGCGCGAAAGCTATTGAGC
Organism: Paenarthrobacter nitroguajacolicus JCM 14115; assembly: GCA_001313365.1. The sequence continues at coordinate 10,417 of BBFS01000017.1, read as the reverse complement.
CAGTTGCGCGGGCTAGTTGGCCGATGACTTCTTGCGGGCCATGTACCACTCCGTGAATTCGCGGGCGCGACCGTCCTCGGCGAAACGGATAACCCAGAGGTTGTCATAGGTGGGCTCGCCATTCAGGTACGTGGTGAGGCCCTGGACGAACACGGTGTCACCATCCTGTCCGAGCAGCGTCCATTCGAAGGTCCAGTCCTCGGGCTTGTCGCCGGCGTCTGCCCAGGCTTTGACGATCTCGTCGTGGCCGTTCCATTGTTTTTCGGTGTTCGGCCGATCGGAATAGACGGCATCTTCAGTAAACAGGCACGGATATCGTCGGGGGGGTCATTCGAGGTCCACGCGCGTACGTACTGATCCATCCAAGAGTTCACGTCGTTGGTCATTTATCCGTTCTACCCTCCGATGGCCTGGGGGGGTTCAACGGTGGCTTGCGCTGTTTGCCCATCGTTCAAGCTTGGTTGGCGGGCTGGTTACGCGCCGCCAAGCTGCGGGAACGCACGACGCCGGTTGGTTTAGTCCTCGTCCAAGGTTTCCGTGAGGTGGTGCGTGGGAATGCGGTCGCGATCGTACGTAATCTCCGTGTAGCCGTGCGGCTGGGGGGGCGGCCATCGGCGCCGAGATTCACGAAGACGATTTCCTCGATGGTGAGGATCGCCTCCCGGGTGATCATATTGCGGACCTCGGCCCGCATGGTCAGGGACGTGCGTCCGAAGCGTTTCGCCGTCAGGCCCATCTCCACCAAGTCGCCCTGGACCGCGGAGCTCACAAAATTGATCTCGGAAATGTACTTGGTGACGGCGCGGCCGTTGCCCAGTTGGAGGATGGCGTAGATCGCAGCCTCTTCATCGATCCACTTCAGCAGGCTGCCACCAAAGAGTGTGCCGTTGGCGTTAAGGTCCTCGGGCCGCACCCATTTGCGGGTGCGAAAGGTGATGTCTGCTTTTTCCATAATCCGAGATTATCGAACCGGCGCAACCTTCGCTTGATATTGCGCCCGTGACCTAGGCCATTGCAGTGTGCGACGCGCTGTGTGAGTCGATCCGCTTGGAATAGCAATACGACTCGCTAACGCCAACGTAGGGACCAAAATTTGGCACGGCGGCAAACCCCGCACTTTCATAGAAACTCCGCCCATCCGACTGGGCCGATCCTGCCTCAGCCGCGATCACACTGAACCCATGGGAATGAGCCTGCGCTTCGAGCGCTGCGAGGATCGAGCTCGCCACTCCCGAGCCCCGGGCATAGGGGACAACGTAAAGCCGCTTGATCTCGGCGGTCTTCTCATCCAGCATTCTCAGGCCGCCGCAGCCGAGAGGTTGGCCGGAGCACTTCTCGTAGGCCACAACGAATACTGCGGTGTCGGCCTCCGACGGCGGGGGGGACCGGGCTCGTGATCAGTGGTTCCGAACCTGGCATCGAGTTCTGCCTGCTGTGCGGCGCGGAGGTCTGCGCCCACGGGGTTCGCCCAAGTTACCTGCCGGATGTTGAGCCGTGGGTTCGTCTGCATCTTGCCTCATTTCGCCGGGTTTCGGGGAGGTGTCTATGCGTCTTAAGCCTAGGGAACTGTGGTTACCGCGGTGTTTCCTGCGCGTAAGCGTCGGGAGAAATGCAGGCAGTTCTGGCGTTGCGGGGGGGCCTGCTCTGCGCCTCCGGAGTGGGTTTTGCGTGCAAAGCAGGCCCCCCCGCAACGTACCGGAGCCCTGCAACATCCGTGAATCGCGCAACGTCGCTGAATGGCCAAGCTGGATCAGGCTGAAGTGCTTCGCCCGTGGGATCCTCGGCGGTTTGATCTGCCAGCGCCATGCCTCCAACCGGGATCTGGTCCCAGTGCAGTACGCGCCATCCGCCTTCGGGATCGCCCTCCAGGGCCACAATCCCGGTGTTGGGGGGAGTTGATGGGTTTCTGCGAACACCGTATCTATGTCCGTTGCCCTGCGTCCTGCCCAGCAGCGGATTGCGGCACCGTGGCTAACGATGGCCGCTGTGGAGTGTCCAGCTTGGGCAACTTTCCGTACTGAAGCATCAAACCTGGCGAAGAAGTCGTGGCCGCTGAATGCTCCGGGCATGCGCACATCCAAGTCGCCGTCTGTCCAAGCGAAGACTGTGCTCATGTAGCGGAGGTGGGATTCGTGGTCGGTTTTCTTCTCCAGAGCCCCCTGCCTCAATCTCATGGACGCCGTCCAGAATCGTAGGCTCCAATCCGGTGGCCTTCGCCAAAGGCGCGACGGTCCGGTGGGTGCGCAGCAACGTCGAGGTGTACAGGGCTTCAATGGCTTCGTCAGCCAAGGCCTCAGGCAGTGCGGCCGCTTGTCGTTCGCCGAGCTCGGTGAGCCCTGGCCCCCCCGGGAACGCTGTGTCCAACTGGCCTGCGACGTTGCCGGGTGTCTGTCCGTGCCTGATCAACAGGAGCTTCATGCGTGCTCCGCTCCTTACGTTGGTAACTGTTCCGTGATTTGTGGTGAGGAAACACAATTCTGTTCACCAGCTTAAACGCCGACGCGGACCGAGCACTCAGCCCCGGCCCGCCGTCGTCGAGCATTCTGTCCTACCTGCAGGTGATCCTTACTGAAGGTGGTCCACCAGTTTGTCCGCGATGCCCGTGTACTTGCCCGGCGTAAGGGCGAGCAGGCGTGCCTCGGCGTCGGGGGGGAGAGGCCAAGACCCTGGACGAATTCCTGCATCCGGGCGCCGTCCACGCGCTGGCCGCGGGTCAGGTCCTTGAGGCGTTCGTACGGGTTTTCCATTCCTTCGACGCCGGCGATTGCTTCGGCGCGCATCACCATCTGGATTGCTTCGCCCAGGACTTCCCCAGTTGGTGTTGAGGTCACCGGCGAGGACTTCCTCTGCGACGTCCAGGGCCTTCAGGCCCTTGGCTACGTTGGAGATCGCGAGCAGCGAGTGGCCGAAGGCAACGCCGATGTTCCGCTGCGAGGAGGAGTCCGTGAGGTCGCGCTGCCAACGCGAGGTGACCAGTGTGGCGCCCAGCGTATCCAGGAGTCCGTTGGAAATTTCCAGGTTGGCTTCGGCGTTCTCGAAGCGGATCGGGTTGACCTTGTGCGGCATCGTGGAGGAACCCGTGGCCCCCCCGGCGACCGGGATCTGGCGGAAGTAACCGATTGAGATGTAGCTCCAGATGTCCGTGCAGACGTTGTGCAGGATGCGGTTGAAGCGTGCGATGTCGGCGTAAAGCTCTGCCTGCCAGTCGTGGCTTTCGATCTGCGTGGTGAGCGGGTTCCAGGTGAGGCCCAGGCCTTCCACGAATGTCTTGGCGACAGCTTCCCAGTCAGCACCAGGGACGGAAGCGACGTGCGCGGCGTAGGTGCCGGTGGCGCCGTTGATCTTACCGAGGTATTCAGTCTTTGCAATGCGAGCCAGTTGGCGGTTCAAGCGGTGCGCTATGACAGCAAGTTCCTTGCCAAGCGTGGTGGGCGTTGCAGGCTGGCCGTGGGTGCGGGACAGCATGGGCACGGAGCGGTTTGCTTCGGCCATGGCTTCGATCTGCTTCACGAGGGCGGTGGCGTTGGGCAGCCACACGTTCTCCACGGCACCCTTGATACCCACAGCGTAGGAGAGGTTGTTGATGTCCTCGGAGGTGCACCCGAAATGCACCATGGCGGTGAGGTTCTCGATGCCGATGGCCGGCAGTCGGCGGCCGATGTAGTACTCAACAGCCTTGACGTCGTGGACGGTGACGGCTTCGATCTCGGCGAGTTCGTTGACGGAGGCGGCATCGAATTCGTTAACGATGGCACGCAGCTGGGCCACCTGCTCGTCGGACAGCGGCCCCGCGCCGGGCAATACGGACTGGCTGGTCAGGTGATGAGCCATTCAACTTCGACGTGAACGCGATCGCGGTTAAGCGCAGCCTCGGACAAGTAGTCAACGAGGGGCGCGACGGCGGCACGGTAGCGGCCGTCAAGGGCGCCAAGGGCGAGAGGTTCGGAAGCGAGGGACACTCGGGTGGATTCAGCCATGTCGCCTATTCTTTCATGCTCCGTGCAGGGGTCGGGAGTCGATGACGAGCCTATGTGGACGGCCGATCGGGTTATCCACATAGCCGACGGCGGCCCTTCCGTTGGGTTCGGCCGCTGCGTAGCGTCGACCCTACCGATCAGCAGAACAATCAACGGAGTACACAGACAATGAGCGTCGGCTTGATGCCTGCACCCAACCCGCCTACATTTGATCCCTTGGAGTGTGCTTCACGAAGCCACGAAGTCCAAAGGCTCGCGTGCGGATGCAAGCTGCGTAGACCAAGTGGACCAGGTTCTCACGTCCCTGCGGAGAGCACAGGTGGATGACTGGCTCTCTCCCGCGGGACGGGCCTACCGGACCACGCTTGCCCTGAATGCTTCAGCGCTGATGCGTGCACGTGAGTCGGTGGAAGCCTCCGTTGCATGGTGCTCCGACACTCTCAAAACGTCTTCGTCTCAGGCGAACGGGGGTCCGTAATGGCAGATGCAGCTCCCGCCGGGGGCCGGCGCAGCACCACAGCCCTCTCGCCCAGCCAGTGACGGAATCCTCACTATCAGGGGAGGGGTGGGAGGAATGTCTTTTCAGCTCGAGGAGCTCCTGAGGGGTGCGGGCACGCTTGACGAACTGGTCCAGCAGCTCCTGGACATCGAAGAAGAAGCGCGGCAGGTTCAAGACTGCCTGGAACCCTTTCTCTACGATTCCTATGACACTGGCTGTAGCGCCCTCAACGCTGTGGCCGAGAGCCGGAAGGAAGTGGGAAAGGTTCGCCAGGAATTGGTGGAGATCAGTGGAAGTGTGCGGGCCAGTCACAGGGACTATGTGGAAGCGGAGGCCAAGAACGCTCTCCCGCGACTCCCGACCTTTGACGAGATGAAATTGGCCTGGCCGCCCACGCGGGACATGAGCCATTACCTGGCGGGTGCAGTTTTTCCTTATTGGACGAGTTCAGGGGGGGGCGTCGCTCGCGGCGTCCTTGAATCGCCTCTCCGTCCGGACCTGCGGCCAAGACCCGTGAGTGTTGAAAGAGTGGACGAATCGGTGGCGGACGTGGATCCGTCCATGGCGGAAAGCTCCGTCGTCTCGAGAGGCTCCACGCCCGCAACAGCGGAGAAATTGAAGTGATTCGCTTTGACAACAAGGGCTCTGCTTCATGGATGGTGCTGATCCCTGGAACCCAGCCTGATTCACCCCCCTACCAATCCTTTCGACATTCAAGGAATAGGTGAAGCACTGGGCTACGACTCCGAAGAAGTTGTCCCGGCTGTTGGCGCGGCACTGCGTGAAGCCGGGGGCTGAAGCGGGCGATCAAGTGGTGGCAGTGGGACACAGCCAGGGAGGTGTCCACGCCATGAACCTCAGTCGGGACAAGGCGTTTCTCAGCGAATTCGATCTCAAGTATGTGCTGACGGCCGGGGGGGCACCTGTCGGCGGCATCACCGCGGAGCCCGGCATCAGTTCACTCCACTTGGAGCAGGTCCAAGACTGGGTTCCAGGAGCAGATGGCCGGGTCAACGCCGATACTAAGGACAGGGTGACGGTCACGCTGACCAATGAAGTCAAGACACCCGAAGGCGAAGATCCCGGCATCGGCCCTGGACACGATCAGGAAAACTACGCGGCCGGAGCAGAACTCGTTGAGGCAAGCCGTGACGAGTCACTAGCGGCATCGACTGCCGCGTTTGCGGGTGTTGTCGGGGGGGCTGGCGGGGTGGCCAAGGTGACGCGGTTCAAGCTGGAAAGAGCGCCGCTCCCGGCTCTCCGTCCCGGAACGCCAGCCACTTCCGGATACGAGGCTGGAGCCGGAACAAGGTAAAGCCCTGAACAAGGTAAGGCCCTGAAGAAGGAGGCGACGAGTACCAGGAGATGCTAGCGCTTCCTGGCCCCCCCCGGAATCAGGCCCGCCACCATGGAGATGATGCTGATGATGATCGACGCCAGGATGGCTGTCCAGAAGAAGGAATCGATAGTGAGGTGCACGGGGGGGTGAAGGTGCTCAGCCATGCCGTCAGGTACAGCATCGCTGCGTTGATCACGATGGTGAACAAGCCAAGCGTCAGGATGGTCACAGGGAGGGACAACAGCCTGACCAGCGGACGGACAAAGGCGTTCACCACTCCAAAGATCAGGCCGATGAACAGATACGCCAGAATGATGCCGGCGGTGTCTGCCCCCCCTGCGTAAGTCCTGCGTTGGCTGCGGCCGACTCTGTGGCACTTGTGGAGATGTCCATGCCTTGCAGGAGCCAGGTTGCAACCCACAGGGCAAGCCCGTTGATCAGGACACGAATGATGAAGGAACCCATGCCCATGCTTTCACACGCGCCTGTTAAAGAGCTCGGCGGAAGCCGTAGATGGGCAAGTAGGCTTGAAGCCATGACTACTACTGACAACGTACCGGAGGGCGTACTCCCTCGTCCGGTCGTAGACAGGCTCCCTAAGTATGCGGCTGGAAAACCCCCCTGCTGCGATTGAGGGCCTCACCAGCTACAAATTGTCGTCCAACGAAAACCCTCTGCCTCCGATTCCTGCAGTGTTGCAGGCAATTGCGGACCAGACCGACATCAATCGATACCCGGACCCCCCCTGGCCACGAAGCTACGGAACGCTTTGGCCGGCTTCCTGGATGTTCCCGCTGACGATGTCGTCACCGCGCCGGGAGCTTGGGGGGCGCTGAACCAGATTTTGGCCACGTTTGCCGGCCAGAATGAGGACGGCAAGCAGGACGAAGTGATCTACGCCTGGCGGTCCTTTGAGGCCTACCCCATCTGCGTTGGCCTCGCAGGGGCAGCCAGTGTGCAAATCCCCCCTGTTGTCGGACGGGCGCCACGACCTCGACACCATGGCTGCCGCAGTCACCGTACGCACCAAAGTGATTCTCCTGTGCACGCCCAATAATCCCACCGGACCGATCCTCACGGCTGAGGAAACGGAGCAGTTCATCCAAGCCGTGCCGCCCAATGTTGTGGTGGTCATCGATGAGGCCTACCAGGAATTTGTGCGGGACGCGGAGGCCGTGGACGGCATCAAGCTCTACCGCAAATACCCCAATGTGGTTGTGTTGAGGACCTTCTCCAAGGCGCACGGCCTGGCTGGCCTGCGTGTTGGCTACAGTGTCTCCGGCCCTTTGCTTACCCAGCACCTCCGGGTCACGGCCACTCCTTTTGCCGTTTCCCAAATTGCAGAACGTGCCGCCGTTACTTCACTCGAGAATTTCGATCAGGTTGTGGAAAGGGTACAAAGCCTGGTGGACGAACGGGATCGCGTGACGGCTGGCCTGAGGGATCTGGCTGGTTCGTTCCCGAGGCTCAAGGCAACTTCGTCTGGTTGAATCTCGGGGGGGAGCATAGCGGGGGGGAGTTTGCTGCCTTGGCGGCAGAACAGGCCTTGTCTGTTCGTGCCTTTGGAAATGAAGGTGTTCGGGTCAGCATCGGCGAGGTGGAAGCCAACACCCGGTTCTTGGATCTCTGTGCAGGTTATACAAAGGCTCCGCAAGGTTCCTAGCGGTTAACAAATGCGCCATCGCTACTTACTGCCGATAAAGTAAGGGACGAAAGCCAAAATATATGCCTGTTCCGGAATGCATTCCGGAACAGGCATATATCCCAGCGACAGACATTGCCCGGCGCCTCGCCACGGCAAGCAAGGAGACGGAATGGGCTCGACACAACTGCCCCCCACGGGACGGAAGAAAGTCTCGCGGCAACCACCGCGGCAGCAGCCGCACCAGGCGAACCAGTGGAAATGGTGCAGTTGCTCGGGCCCGACGGCAAACTGGGCTCCGATCCCGTCTTCTCGGACTACGCCAAGCGGATCGATCCGGAGAAGCTCCGTGTTTTCTACACGGATATGGCGAGGATCCGTCGCTTTGACCAGGAGGCCACCGCGCTGCAGCGCCAAGGCGAGCTTGCCTTGTGGGTGCCGCTGACTGGCCAGGAGGCCGCGCAGATCGGCTCGGGCCACGCAAGCCAGGCCCAGGACTACATCTTCCCCCCCACCTACCGCGAACACGGCGTCGCGCTGGTCCGCAATGTAGACCTCGCCGAGCTGCTCAAGCAATTCCGCGGTGTGTCCAACGGTGGCTGGGATCCGCGGGAGAACAACTTCCACCTCTATACATTGGTGCTCGCAGCCCAGACGCTTCACGCTGTTGGCTACGCCATGGGCATCCAAAGGGACCAGAAGCTCGCTTCGGCCTCAGACTCCACAGACCCCAAAGCTGCAGTCATCGCTTACTTCGGTGACGGCGCCAGCTCCGAAGGCGACGTCCACGAGTCGATGGTCTTTGCGGCGTCTTACAACGCTCCGGTTGTTTTCTTCTGCCAGAACAACCATTGGGCCATTTCCGTGCCTACTGAAGTCCAGACGAAGGTTCCGCTGGCGAACCGCGCCAAGGGCTATGGCTTCCCGGGAATCCGGGTGGACGGCAACGACGTCATCGCCGTCCATGCCGTTACTGAGTGGGCACTCGAACACGCCCGGGAGGCCGCGGCCTGTGCTCATCGAGGCGTACACGTACCGGGTGGGCGCACACACCACTGCCGATGACCCCACCAAGTACCGGGAATCCGCCGAAGAAGCTGCCTGGCGGGAGAAAGATCCACTGGACCGCCTGGAGAAGTACCTGCGCGCGGAGGGTTTGGCGGATGAAGCGTTCTTCGACCAGGTCAAGGCCGACGGCGATGAGCTCGCCAAGTACGTCCGCAGCACAACACATGGCCTTGAGGTCCCGGATATCCGCGAAGCCTTCGCCAGTGTCTACGCCGAACAACACCCGCTGATCGCGGAGGAACTGGCCTGGTTCGAGGAATACTCTGCCGGCTTCGAGAGCGACCAGGAGGCAGCTAACTGATGGCAACAATGACCATTGCGAAGGCCATCAACGAGGGTCTGCGGGCATCGCTGACGAACAACCCCAAGTCCTTGCTGATGGGCGAGGACATCGGACATCTGGGCGGTGTTTACCGTGTCACGGATGGCCTGATCAAGGAGTTCGGCGACGAACGCGTCGTGGACACCCCCTTGGCTGAATCCGGCATCATCGGAACCGCCATAGGCCTGGCGCTTCGCGGATACTCACCAGTGTGCGAAATCCAGTTCGACGGCTTTGTTTACCCTGCCTTCAACCAGATCACCACCCAGCTGGCCAAGATCCACTCCCGCAGCCTCGGCAAGCTGACCGTTCCGGTGGTCATCCGCATCCCGTACGGCGGCGGCATTGGCTCCATCGAGCATCACTCAGAGTCGCCCGAAGCGCTGTTCGCCCACACCGCGGGTTTGCGCATCATTTCCCCTTCCAACGCCCATGACGCCTATTGGATGATCCAAAAGGCCATCGAATGCCAGGACCCCCGTCATCTTCTTCGAACCCAAGCGCCGTTACTGGCTCAAGGGTGAGTCGATGTCGAGAATGCAGGTCTTTCCGAGGACCCCCTTCAAAGCTCACGTTGTCCGTGAAGGAACGGACGCGACCATCGTGGCCTATGGCCCGCTGGTGCCGGTTGCGCTGGCGGCCGCCAACGCTGCCACTGAGGACGGACGGAGCATTGAAGTCATTGACCTCCGTTCCATCTCGCCTTTGGACTTTGACACCGTGGAAGCATCGGTCAAGAAGACGGGCCGCCTGATCGTAGCCCACGAAGCCCCCCCTACCTTTGGTGGCATCGGCGGCGAGATCGCCGCGCGCATCAGCGAGCGGGCATTCCTGCACTTGGAGGCACCCGTCATTCGCGTTGGCGGGTTCCATATGCCATACCCGGTGGCCAAGGTGGAAGAGGACTACTTGCCGGACATCGACAAGATCCTTGAGGCGCTCGACCGCTCCTTGTCCTACTAAACCGTCCTACCAACCGCCCTGATCCAGCCCGGCTTCGCTGCCGGGTGACCGGAAATCGAGGACCACTGTGACTGTAAAGAAATTCAACCTGCCGGACGTTGGCGAAGGCCTGACCGAGGCCGAGGTAGTGGCTTGGAAGGTCAAGCCAGGTGACGTCGTCGCCATTAACGACGTCTTATGCGAGATCGAGACCGCCAAGTCCCTCGTCGAACTCCCTTCTCCTTTTGCGGGTACTGTCACGGAGCTGCTGGTTGAGGAAGGCATCACGGTTGAAGTCGGCACGGCGATCATCGCTGTTTCTGAAGGCCAGGAGGGTGAAGCTGCGCTGGTGACGCCTGCTGCGCCCAAGGCACCCGCCGTTGAGATGCCCCTGTATGGCAAGCTGCCCGCCGACGATGACACCGACGACAACCGTCCGGCTGGCGGTCCGCTGGTCGGTTCAGGGCCCAAGGCCGACGCGTGAAGCGTCGGGCGCGCAAACGCCCGGCCGGGGGGGCAGTGGTTGAGGCAGCTACGGTCGCCGAGAGTGCCGAAGGTACTGTCCAGGACCACCAAGCAGCGGTGGAAGCCAAGGCAGCCGAATCGCCGGTTTCACACCGCACGACGG
>BBFS01000016.1 GCA_001313365.1 Paenarthrobacter nitroguajacolicus JCM 14115 | reverse complement strand
GCCAACGTTGAGGCGCCCGTGCTCAGTTGCCCGGCGCCGTCGGCAGCCTTCGAGATCGCGTCGGTCAGGGCTGGTGTCGCGGCGGCGAGCTTGGATGCCCCCCCGGCGCTCACGGCAGCTGAACCGTCCGATAGCTGCTGGATCTTGGCCGCATCACCAGTGATCTTGGTCTTCGCGTCCGTCACCGGGCTCGATGCTGCGGCGGCGTCAAAGTCCGCCAGGACCTTCTCGGCCTGCTCCTGTGTCAGGACACCGGCAGTCACCAGTCGTGCGTTGGATTCCACCACGCGGTTGCGGAGGCCCTTGTCTGCCGCTTCGAGCTGTCCGACGACGTCCTGGACTTTGGCGTTCAGCTCGGCGTTTCCGGCGGCTACTTGCGCTGCGCCGTCGGCGAGTTTCTGCGAATCACCAGGAAGGGTAGCGGTTTTATCCTTGAGCTCGGTCAGTCCCGAACTCAGCTGGCCGGCACCGGTGTTCAGTTGTACCGCGCATCCCGCAATTGGGTCTGGCCGGCCACGAGTTGGTCGGCGCCGGTCACTAACTGAGTGGTGCCGTCGTGCAGGGTTGCGGCACCGTCACTGAGTTTGCCAACGCCCGTGGCCAACTCCGAGGCGCCGTCAGCAGCCTTCACGATGGACGCATGGATGGTGCCGAAGCCGGTGAGGAGCTGGTTGGCGGTTTCCTCGCCCACTTCCTTGGCCACTGTGGAGTGGACGGCTGTTGTGAGCTTGTCCACGATGGTGCTCAGGAGGTAGTTGTTGGCGTCGTTGGTGGTGACGTGCAGCATGGCCTGGTTGGCGGCGTCGAAACTGCCGGGGGGGGAGACCAGGTTGGCGGAGAAATCCTTGGGGGGGATGCGCAGCGCGAAGGCATACTCACCCGTACGAACACCGGCATCGGCGTCCTCGGCGCTGGACACCTGCTTCCAGTTGAAGACGTGTCCCTCAACCAGGCTGTCTGCCACCTTCTTGCCCGCCTGCAGTTCGGTACCGTCCGACGACGTTGCTCCCGTGTCTTCCACTACCAAGGCGGCGTCGATCTGGTTCAGGTTGCCGTACGGGTCCCAGTTCGCGTAAAGGTACACGGCGCCGTAGAGCAACGGGACCATGGTCAGGGCGAGGATGGTCAGCTTGGGCAGGAGCCCGCCGGTCATGCGCTTGAGTTCGGAGCGGGCGAGCCGCAGAACAGTCACTTTGCAGTCCTTTGAAGGTTTACGGATTCAGGTTGGGCAGCTGCGGATGTTTCAGATGCCGGTTCGGCCGCGTGCTTGGCTTTGGGCTCGACGGCGGCTGCTGGCTTGGGCTGGGCGGGCCCGGTTTGGGTTGTCTTTTCTTTGGCCGGGGCGGGTTTCGCTTCCGGTTCAGGGGGGATGCGTGACGGAGTTTCCAATCACCGCCGCGGGGCCGGTCCAGTTGTCCGGGAGGGAACCCACGACGGCGACGACGGCAAGTGGCCGCCCGGCGTCGGACGCCAATGCCTGAAGTCGCGGTAACCACGACGCGGAATCAGCACTGTGGCGATCCGGGGGAGTCGACAACAAGGAGGTCGGTGGCCGGATCTGCCAAGCAAGCGCGGTGAGGAGTTCAAGTCGGCGGGTGGCCGGAATTTGTTCTGTCCAGAGTCCGGCGATGTCCTCGAAGCTGTTGACCTTCAGCCATGCTTGCTCAGTAGGGCGCCACGGTAACGGCGGGGGGATCAGGGAGAGGTCTTCGGTGACCAGATCGCGGACACTCAGGTGCTGCTCGGGTTCGTTGACGCCGGGGGAGTCCACCAAGGCGCTGGCGAGGCGGATTTTCTTGGTCTTGGTGGTGTTGTCCCAGTTCAAGATGCCGTCGCTTGGCTTCATGCGGCCGCTCAGAGCCAACGCCAAAGCGGTCCGCTGGTCCTGGCCCTCTCCGGCCACGAGCAGGAGTTCACCGCGGCGGACTTGCAGTGACGTTGCGGGAGGAGATCGTCCCGGCGGCCGTTGATCTGGAGTTGCTGTACGGACAGCACAATGAAGCCTTTCGCAGAAATGGTGTCTGCTGAAAGTCTAACTAAACTGACCAGTCAGTTCAAATAAGGGTTTTAGAGGCCGTACTTTTCCAGAAGCCTTAGCCAGACTTCGCTGATGGTGGGGTACGACGGAACTGCATGCCAGAGACGGTCCAGCGGGACTTCGCCCACGATCGCAACGGTTGCAGAGTGGAGGAGCTCGGCGACGCCCGGGCCCACAAAGGTAGCGCCGAGGATCACCTTCCGGTCCTCATCCACCACTATTTGCGCCCAGCCTTTGTAGTCGGGGGGGAGTGCAACTGGGAGCCGGACACATCTATGGGCAGTTCCACACCGGTGACGTTCTTGCCCTGCAACAATGCCTGCTCCAGGCTCGGGCCCACGGAGCAACCTCAGGATCGGTGAAGACGACACTGGGGACTGCATGCTGATTGGCGGTTTGGGCCCAAGGGCTCCAAGGCTGCGGCGTTCCTTTGAGCTTGTCGTTGGCCCGGGCGACGATCGCGTCACCGGTGGCACGGGCCTCGTATTTACCCTGGTGCGTCAGGAGGACCTTGCCGGCCGCGTCGCCGGCAGCGTAGAGCCATAGTCCGCTGGTGCCATCACTTGCGGGGGGGCCTTCCACCAGGCCGCTGGCTTCGGTTGTGAGTCGCAGGGGGGGCTTACCGTCCTGTGCTTCAACGCCCACATTTTCCAAGCCCAGATTGGCCAAAGCGGGGGGGTGCCGTCCGGAGGCGACCAGTAGTTGGTCGGCGGTGGTGGTTTTGCCGTCGAACGTGACTGTCACCGAGCCGTCGTCGTTCTTCTCAGTTTTGTCCACATCGGTGTGAAGATGAACAGTTACTCCATCGGCACGAAGCCCGGCTGAGACCAGGTTCGCGGCTTCCTCCGGGTAGCTGCTCAGCAGGCGGCCCCGGGCGATCAGCGTGACAGCCGAGCCGAGCCGGGCGAATGCCTGCGCCATTTCCACGCCCGCCACGCCGCCGCCGAGCACCACCAAACGCTTGGGAACTTCCTTGGCTGCCGTGGCGCCGCGGGTGGTCCAGAACGGAACGTCCTTCAAGCCATCAATGTCCGGGACGGTAGGGGTTGAACCGTCGCGATCACCACAGCATGGTGGGCCTTCAGCGCGTAGCTGTTGCCATCGAGCCATCCACCTGGACCTCGCGGGGGCCTGTGATACGGCCGCGTCCACGAATTAACTCAATGCCGGCGCTGTCCAGCCATTCGACCTGGCTGCCGTCCTGCCAGTTATTGGTGAACCAATCCCGATGCTTCAGCGCGGCCTCGGCATCAATGGTTCCAGTGATTGCCTCCTTTGCGCCCGGCACCACTTGGGCGGCGTGGAGCACACTCCCCCGGACGGAGGAGCGCCTTGGACGGGATGCATGCCCAGTATGAGCACTCACCGCCCACCAATTCGCTTTCGATGATCACCGCCGTCAGGCCGCCGCGAACCACCCGGTCCGCCACGTTTTCCCCCCCTACGCGCCCGCGCCGATAACGATTACGTCGAATTCCCGGGAGCTCTCGGCAGTCATGGGGAAAGCCTACGCCGGGTTGGTATGCGTTGTGAGGCCCGCTTTGCGCGCTTTGGGTGGGTTTAAGGGTGCAGAGTAGGCCCCCCCGCAACGCGCCCCCCCCGTTCGTTGTGAGGCCCGCTTTGCGCGCTTTGGGTGGGTTTTGGGGTGCAGAGTAGGCCTCGCAACGCAGGATCTACGCCTGCATCGCGCCCTTGAACCAGCCCGTGATGGTCGCCGGGTGCGTGATCGCGGTGCCAACAACCACGGCGAACGCTCCGGCGTCGAGGGCCTGTCGTGCCTGGGCCGGGGTGTGGATCCGGCCCTCGGCGATGAGTGGCTTGCCAAGGTCCGCCGACGCGATGAGTGAAAGCAGCGCCAGGTCCGGGCCCTCCGTCTTCGGGCGCTCGCCGGTGTAGCCGGACAAAGTAGTGCCGATCAGGTCTGCCCCAGCCTCGACGGCGGCAACCGCGTCGTCGAACGAGCCACAATCTGCCATGACCAAAGCGTGTGATTCGGCGTGAATTCCGGCCACAGTTTCAGACAGCGACAGGCCGTCCGGCCGCTCCCGCCGGGTTCCATCAATCGCCACAACATGCGCTCCCGCATTCGCAACGGCCAGGGCATGGCGAAGTTGGTGTGATGAAGACGCCTCGTGCCCGTCTTTCCAGAGGCCAATGACCGGGACCTCGACGGCGGTTCGCGTGAACTGCACGTCGGCCAACCCTTGGACGCGGATGGCCGCAGCCCCCCCGCCGATGACGCTGACGCGGCCACCTGCGCTGTGGTCCGGGGATCGCGCATGGGCTCTCCCGGATAGGCCTGGCAAGAGACGATCAACTGGGAGCGGAGTGCTTCGAGGCCATCGGGGGGTGAGAATCATGATTTCTCCCTTACTTAAGGACGAGTTTTGCGGCGCCAACAATGGCAGCGGTGTTGCCGAGGCGTGCCCGAACAACGGGCACGGAAACCAAGGGAGCCAGCAGTTCCTGTCGCAAGGCAAACTCCATAGGCTTCCACCAGAGTTCGCCGGCGTCGGCCAAGCCACCGGAGATCACCACGGTTTCGGGGTCGAGGATGTTGATGAGTCCGCCCACGGCCTGGCCCGCTGCTGCTGCGCCAACTTCGATGGCACGCAAAGCGGCGGCGCGGCTACCACCAAAACGGGCGTCAGCTTCGCCGTCGCCCGCTTCAGCAGCAGAGGCAAGTCCAAACACGCCCCCCCGCGTGTCCAATGCCTCTAAGGCAGAACCGCCAAACCGCAGGTACGACTCATAAACCGCGGGCCCCCCCGAAGCGATAGCCTCCACGTGTCCAGATCCACCGCACACACACGGCAGCGGAACACCGTCAGAGTAGGCAAAAGGTGAAGCGAAGTGCCCCACATGCCCGCCCACAAAACGGTGACCCAAAACAGGAGCGCCGTTCAGCACAAAACTTCCGCCAACTCCCGTTCCAAACGCCACCATGAGCGAACTCGAGGAGCCGGCGGCCGCACCCAGCCAGGCTTCACCCAGGCATGTGCGTGGACGTCGTTGACGGCGCGCACGGCCGAAGCAGGAAGGGAAAGGCGGGCCGAAAGCCCGGCAACAAGTGCAGTGCCGGCCCAACCATGTATCGCATCCGTCGCGGACACCACCGACCCGGCAACAGCATCAATCACCCCGGCGGAGCCGATGCCGACGCCGGAAACCGAAATTCCGGCGTCGGCAGCGCGCGCCACCAAGCCCGTGATCAGCGCTGCGGTGGCGTCGAGGATGGCTTCGCCACCGGCCCGCTTCAACGTCGGGATGGTCTCCGACATCAGCACCTCGCCGGAAGGGGGGGCAACAACCCCCCCGGCGGCGGTTTTGGTGCCACCGAGGTCAACGCCGATCACGTGGGTCATGGAAGCGGTCATGGAAGCTTAGACCAGCCCGTTCCGCTCCAGAATTTCGCGAATCGCGGCAGTCTCGGAGTCGTTCAAAGACAGCATCGGCGAGCTCATGGTGTTGGACTCGATGACGCCCATCACCTGCAGCGCGGTCTTGAAAGCACCGAGACCTGCAGCGCCACCGGAAACGCGGCCATTCGGGGGGGTGTAGACGATCTCGAAGACGTCGGCCAAGCGGTCCTGCTCCCTTGCCGCGAGAGCCCAGTCGCCGGCCTGCGCGGCGTCGAAGAGGCGGCGGTAGCCGGCCGGATCAACGTTGCCGAGGCCCGGGACAACGCCCTGCGCGCCGCCCAGAAGGGCGCCGTCCACCACAACTTCGTGACC
The DNA here is from genome assembly GCA_001313365.1 of Paenarthrobacter nitroguajacolicus JCM 14115. Next base: position 55,940 of record BBFS01000016.1, on the reverse strand, counting down.
GGTGAAGATATCAAAGTTGGGGATGTCCCTGGCTGCGAGGAGCAACTGGCGGAAGGAAACGTCGTCGCCGGAGGAGTCCTTGACGCCGGCAATGACGCCGTCGCGGCCGAGGCGGACCAAGAGATCCGTAGGCAGTTTGAAGTGCGTGCGAACGGGGACGTCGTAGGCGAAAATCGGCTTCCCGATTGCGGCGTGGATGCTGCGGAAGTGGGTTTCGGTCTCCGCGGCGTTGCCAATCGCGTAGTACATGGACGTGACCACGATCGCATCGGCACCCAGGTCAACCACTTTGCGTGCTTCCTCGATCACGCGGTTGGTGGTTTGTTCGTTGGCGCCCACGATCAGCGGAACCGCACCGGCGTTGGCGTCGGCGATGGTGGAGACCACCAGCTCACGCTCGTCGTTGGTCAGGTAGGGGACTTCGCCGGAGGAGCCGAGGACGAAAAGTCCGGACACACCGCCGTCGATCAGGTGTTTGGTGACGTTCTTCAACGACGCGGTGTCGATGCTGCCGTCTGCGTGGCGGGGGGGTGATGACCGGGGGGGATGACGCCCTGGAACTGAGTGGACACAGAATTCTCCGTTGTTTGTAGCTTGTGAAGGGAAAAACTAGATGTGAAGCAGGCTTGGCGCGGCGCCCAGCAGCTTCTTGGTGTAGTCATTACTCGGGTTGTCGAAGACCTGCGCAGCTGACCCTTGTTCGACGATCTTGCCGAAGTACATGACGCAGATGCGGTCAGAGACGTAGCGGACGGTCTGGATGTCGTGCGAGATGAACACCATGCCCAGGTTCAGCTGCGTCTTCAGGTCGGACAGCAGGTTCAGGACCTGCGCGCGGACCGAAACGTCCAGCGCCGACGTCGGCTCGTCAGCCACGATGATGTCCGGGTCCAAGGCAAGGGCCCGGGCGATCGCCACACGCTGGCGCTGACCACCGGAAACCTGCGACGGCGTCACCTCGGCTGCCGATTGCGGCAAGCCCACCAGCGCCAACAGTTCCTTGACCTTGGCAGCGCGGGATGCAGCGTTGCCGATGCCATGGATCTGCAACGGATCCGTGAGGATGTCCTGGATGGTCATGCGCGGATTCAGCGCCGTCGCCGGGTCCTGGAAAACCACGGAGACGGAGCGGCCAAACTGCTTGCGCATGGCCGCGTTCCGCTTGATGGCCGGCTTTCCGTGGAACAAGACCTTGCCCGACGTCGGCGGCTGAAGTCCCACAAGCACTGACGCGAGTGTGGACTTGCCGCAGCCGGACTCACCAACGATGCCCACGGTCTCGCCGCGGCTGATAGTGAAGTCCACGCCGTCCACGGCTTTGACGATGTTCGGCCGGAAGAGGCCGCCGGTTCGTGCGTGGTGGTAGACCTTGACGTCCTTGAGCTCGATGACCGGCTCGCCGGTTGATTCGCTCATTTCGCGTCCTCCTTCAAATGGCTCGCCCAGTAGTGGTCGGCATCGCCGCCGTTGGCGGAGTCAACCGAAGAAACCGTGGTGAGGACCAGCTTCTGGTGGGGGGTCGGCGTCGGCACGCTGCGAGCGTGGGGCGAAGCGGTCTCCCGTGGCGAAGTCCTGGGGGGGACGGGACCGTGCCGGGGGATCTGATGCAGCCGGACGGCGTCGGCCTCGATGGAGAGGACGGCACCGAGCAGGCCGCGGGTGTACTCGTGCTTGGGGGGGTTTTGCAGGAGCTCGGATGCCTGTGCGGATTCCACTACCTGGCCGGCGTACATCACCGTGATTCGGTGAGCCAATGAGGCCACCAAGGCGAGGTCGTGGCTGACGAAAACCATTGCGAAGCCGAGTTGTTCGCGGAGCTCGTTGAGCAGATCCACAACCTGCTTTTGGACTGTCACGTCCAGGGCGGTGGTGGGCTCGTCGGCAACAACGATCTTGGGCGAACGGGAGAGGGCCATGGCAATCAGCACGCGTTGGCGCTGGCCGCCGGAGAGCTCGTGCGGGTAGCTGGCCAGGGTCCGGACGGGATCCAGCTTGACCATTTCCAGCAGCTCGGCGGGAGTCTTGCGGCCGCCACGCTTGGTGAGCTGCTCCATCTGGTCCTTGATCTTCATGGACGGGTTCAGGGAGCTCAGGGCGTCCTGGTAGACCATGGCGATCTGCTCGCCGCGCAGGCCTTCGTAGGCTTTGGGGGTTGCTGTGTTGGGTCTTGGCGTCCAGCAGTTCCTTGCCGTCGAACATGATGGACCCGGTGACCTGCGCCGTTTTGGGCAGCAAGCCCATGACTGCGAGCGAGGTGATGGACTTGCCACAACCGGATTCGCCCACCAGACCCATGGTTTCGCCTTCACGGACGGTGAAGGAGACGTTGTCCACGATCGCGATGTCGCCGAAGCGTCCCGGGAAGCGGATGGACAGGTTCTTCACTTCCAGGACGTTGCGGGCTCCGGGAGAGACCTGCGGGAGGCGGTCCGTGCGCTTCGCTTCAATGGCTGCCAGCAGTTCCAGTTCGCGGTCCAACAGGAGGTGCGGGTTGCGGCGGCGAGCTTCACATCGGTGAGGACGGCTGAAGTGCCGACATCAGAGGTGGCGGTGCCGCCGGAAGCTGCGCGGACGCCGTCGAGCTCGTGTTCCTCAACCACTGAAGGCTGGGCTACGGACGTTGCAATCTCGGTGTCCACGGCCAGAACTGCGGTGGAGCCGTCGTCGTCCTTCACTACCGGCGCGCGGCGCAGCTTCGGGTTCACCATAGCGTCGGTGAGGCCCTCGGCCAGGATGTTCAGGGACAGTACGGTGAGCAGGATGGTCACGCCGGCGAAGGTGGTTGCCCACCAACCGCCCGACAGGACAAGGTTGCGGCCGTAGGAAATGACGTTGCCCCCACGAGGGAGCGGGGTCCTGCACACCGGCGCCCAGGAAGGATAGTGAGGCTTCGAGGATGATGGCGTCGGCAACCATGACCGTGGCGAACACCAGCACGGGAGCTGCGGTGTTGCGGACAATGTGCTTGACCAGGATGTAGAACCGGCCGGCACCGATCACGCGTTCGGCACGGACGTAGTCTTCGCCGTACTGCGCCAGCACGTTGGCGCGGACACGCGTGCCAGTTGGGGGAGTGTAGATGATGGCGATCGCGATGATGATTGTCGGGACCGAGTTACCGAAGGCGGCCAGCAACACAGCAGCCAGCGCGATGCCGGGGGGGAACGCCATGAGGATGTCCATGAGCCGCATGATGATCTCGTTGACGGACTTGCTGGACGTCGCGGCGAAGGAGCCGAGGAGCGCTCCGGCAAGGATGGCCAGCGCAACTGCACCGAGGCCGATCAGGAGCGATGACTGTGCGCCGAAGAGGAGACGCGAGAAGATGTCGCGGCCCAAACGGTCGGTGCCGAAGAAGTGCTCGGCGCCCGGCGGGGGTGGCCGGAATGAAGGTCTCCAGAGGATCGTGCGGTGCGATGACCGGCGCGAAAATTGCTGCCAGGACAATCGTGATGAGGAAGAGCAGGGCGATACGGGAACCCCCCCACGGCAGGGCCTTGAAACGAATGCCCGGGGCACTTAGCCGTTCTGCGAGCTTGCTGCGCATGAGCTATACCGTCCTGATTCGGGGGTTGATGAGCAGGTAAAGAAGGTCCACCACGATGTTCACCAGAACAAAGGTGACGGAGATGGTGAGCACCACGCCCTGGACCAGGTTGACGTCCAGGTTGGTGATGCCGTTGAGGATCAGCTGGCCCATGCCGGGCAGGGCGAAAATCATTTCAATCACGACGGCGCCACCCAGCAAGTAGCCCACGCGAAGTCCCAGCACGGTCACCGGGGGGGTGACGAGCGCGTTGCGGAGGACGTTCTTGGAGACAACCTCGCGGTATGGGACTCCGTTGCCGATAGCGGTGCGGACATAATCGCGGTCCAGTTCTTCCACCATGGAGGTACGGACACGCGATCAGCGAGGCTGACACGGGGGGGATGCCGAGCGCCAAAGCCGGGAGTGCCATGGAGTTGAGCCAACCGCCGAAGCCGGATTCCGGCGTCGCAATTCCGCCTGAGGGGAACATCGGGTTGGCACCGAGCGCGAACCACTGGATGAGGAGGATGCCGAGCCAGAACGACGGCGTAGCGATCGCCGCGATGGAGAAGACGCGGACCAACTGGTCCTGCCACTTGTCGCGGTAGAGGCGCCGAGGATGCCGAACGCCAGGGAAAGCACGATCGCAATGAGGACACCCAGGAAGGTGAGCTGCAACGTCAGGGGGGGAACGCCGAGCCGATCATGGAAGCCACCGACTTGGCCGGCGGGGGGGTAGTGACGCCGAGGTCGAACTGCAGGAGCTTGCCGAGGAATCGGAAGTACTGCAGGACCAGGGAATCGTTGAGGCCATTTTCCTGGCGGTACTGCTGCTTCGCTTCTTCACTGGCGCCGTCACCGAGGGCCGAGCTGGCCTGGTCGCCGGGAGCGGCCTGCAGGACGAGGAAGACGAGCAACGTGATGCCCAGGATCATCAATGGCAATGCTGCAAGTCTGCGGCCAAGCAGACGCAATATCGTGACCAATTTGTTCTCCGGTTGGTTGGGTGCTGCTGGTTGTGGGGGCCTGCTCTGCGCGCTATTCGGGGGATTCAGCCGCAGAGCAGGCCTCACAACTCGAAGGGTGCTTAGGCAGTTCGTCCGACGTCGATGAACGACAGGCCGGTGGTGGGCAGGGGCTGGAAGCCGTTGAGTTTCTTCTCGTCCCACGCGCTGGGTAGCTGGCGGTGGAACACTGGATACAGCGGAACTTCGTCCGAGACCATGTCCACAATTTCGCTAACGATCTTCTTTGCCTCGTCACCGGAAGCCTGCGAGCCCTTGTTCATGAGTTCCTGCAGCTTGGTGCGCTCAGGGGGTGGTCCAGAACGCGCGCTTGTCCATCCACGTTGCGCCTGAGTAGAACCAGCTCAACAGAAGGTCTGCATCGTTGCCGAACACCGAGGGATCGCCGGGGGGGCTGCCACCACGGAGAAGTCGCCCTTGCCAACGCGGTCGCTGTACATGGCGCCGGACTGAAGGCTCTTGACGGTGACCTTGACGCCCGGGATCTTGTTCCAGGATTCGAGGATCAACGGGGCAACGTCCTTGACCCAGGCGGTGTCCGTGGTGAGGAGCTCGAACTCAAGGGTGTTGACACCCGCCTGCTTCAGCAGGTCCTCAGCTTTGGAAGTATCGAAGCCGTAGACGTTCTTGGCCTTGACGTAGTCCGGGTGGCCTTCCTGGAAGTAGGAAGTCGCGGCTTTGGCGTTGCCGAACAGGGCCTTTTTGATGATGGATTCTTTGTCCATGCCGAAGTGCAAGGCCTGGCGGACCAGCTTGTTGTCGAACGGGGCCTTGGCGCAGTTGAACATGAGGAACAGCAGGCCGAAGGACTGGACGGATTCAACCTTGACCTTGGACTTCAGGCCGTCAACGTCCAGGTAAGGAACGTCCTCGATCGCTTGGACACGGCCGGACTGGACTGCGGTAACGCGGGCTGCGGCGTCGGAGAGCAGCAGCCAGGTCATGCCCTTGGCCAGTGCGGGTTTGGGGGGGCCGTTGTAGTCGGCAAATGCTTCGAAGACGATCTTGTCGTCCTTGACGGCGGAGACCAGCTTGTAGGGGCCGGAGCCGACAGGTGCGGCGTCGAACGCCTTCAGGTCGGTCGCGAGTGCCTTGGGGGACGATCTTCACTACAGAGATGCGCGGTCCGAAGCCGGGGGAAAGCGTACTTGAGTGTGAACTCCACCGTCTTTGCATCGAGCGGCTTGACGTCCTGGATGAAGGGGATGAACTGGGAGAACAGTGACTTGTTCGCCGGGTCGATGACGCGCATGAAGGAGAAAGCGACGTCTTCGGTGGTGACGGGGGGAGCCGTCGTGGAACTTGGCGCCGTCGCGGATGGTCACCTGGTAGGTGGTGTCGTTGACCTTCTTGGGATCCGTAGCCGCCAGGGCGTTGTAGGGCTGACGCGTGGCCGGGTGGAGTTCAATAAGGCCCTCGAAGATGTGCAGGTTCGCTGCCATCGGTGTTGCTCCGGACGAGCTCAGTGGATCGAAGCCGGTGGACAGTGCGTAGGAAATGCCTGCCTCAATGATGAGGTCCTTGTTGATGGCCGCAGTGTTGGCGGTTGACCCAGTGGTGGTGCTGGCAGCGCCGCCGCACGCGGAGAGGGTTGCCGTGAAGGCGGCTGCTGCACCAACTGCGCCGCTTAGCTTCAGGAAGTTCCGGCGGCTGGCGTCGTTGACCAGCGGCAGGCTTTGGATCGTCTTGCTCATTAGGTGCCTCACCATTCGCATTTCGTGGGTTATCGGATGTAGGACGTCCGATGCTCGTAGTGAAACTGTAAGGGCGGTCACAACGGAACGTCAAGTATGAAAAGGCGATGCGGGTTTCGCCTGTGCGCGGGGGGGAGTATTGACGGCTACGGCCGGTCCGTGTGGGAAATGTCAGGAAATTCCCGGCTCGTAGCTATGACGGAGGTGGGACATCCGATATTGTATGCTGCGAGCTACCCGTTCTTTGGTGGGCACTAATGCTCGCCTCAATATTAACACCGCACATGCTCCCCCAACCCGGCCTTCGCCGGAGTACGGGGCAGGTGCATCGGCAAGGAGAAAGCCATGACAACTTCCGGTGTGGTTCCGCAGGCGCGGTTCAGTGCACAGGCCCGGCTGCGTGCCTTGCAGTCGGACATTATGGAATTGATCCTTGAGCGTGAGCTCGAGGCTGGCGATCCATTGCCCACGGAGAGTGAGCTCTCTGTCGCCCTGGGCGTAGGTCGAAACACTCTCCGCGAATCCCTCAAGGTGCTCCAGGCCCTTGGCGTGATTGAGATCCGCCACGGCTTCGGCATGTTTGTGGCGCCGAGCAACTTTGATGCATTGGCTGATGGGCTCACGTTCCGGGGGGGCGGCTTTCGCTTCGCCATCAGGGACTTGAAGCCCTCCAGCTGGTAGATGTACGCCAGGCTCTCGAATCCGCTGATTGGCTCTTCCATGGATGTCATGACCAAGGAACAGCTTGCCTCCATCGAGGAGGCCGTGAAGCAGATGGAAGATCTGGCTGCCGCTGGCGAGAACTTCGTCGCCGCCGATGCCGAGTTCCACCGCCGCCTTTTCGAACCTCTCAACAATGAACTCCTGATCAATCTCATGGGGGGTCTTCTGGAAGGTCTACCGGAAGATCCACGTGGAGATCGGCCCGGGCAACGAGGACCTGGCAAAAACCGCTGCGATGCACCGCGGAATTTATGCGGCAGTTGCTGCCGGCGACAAGGTTTCGGCTTCTGAGCTGCTCAACCGGCACTTCGACGGCATCCGTCGCCGCATCAGCGAGGCCGTGGGGGGGAGTAAACGCTCCGCACTTAACGCAAGGGACCGCCGTCGTACTTCTGTGAAAAGTACGACGGCGGTCCTTGCGTTTCTGCGTGCGGGTCACCTTCCGCTGCGGCTTACCCAAGTAGGTCGCAGTTAAGCGCGTTTTCAGCCTCAAAACGCGCGGTGCTGCGACTTACTTGGGTACGTCCGGGCAAAACAAAAGACCCGCACCGGCGAACCGGTGCGGGTCTTCATCTGTGCGCCCAAAGGGATTCGAACCCCTGACCTTCTGTTCCGTAGACAGACGCTCTATCCAGCTGAGCTATGGGCGCATTTCGCGTGATTCTCGGCGGTCTGTTTCTCTGACCCCCCTCGAACCTCAATAAACTTTACAGAAGTTCATGTGAAGTTCCAAATCGAAAAGCTGTAATCTGCGCAACTAGACCGGTCTACGTGACCTTCGTCACTTAAATTCAGCCTTTCCGCTTGTCAAACCTTGATTTCTAGCGGTTTTCGCTTCCACCGCCTCCGGATGTCCGATGTCTGACAGCGGATTGGTCTGGTCCGCGGCCCCCCTATCGTTTAGGACACACCACTGAACCCGAGGAAGGGAACCGCAATGGGCGATCTGGCGCGACTGCCGCTGCTTGAGAAGGCACCTACTACGCATGCACGCCTGCTGGCCTGGGTTGAGGAAGTTGCCGAGCTGACTCAGCCGGACCGCATCCACTGGGTCGATGGCAGCGAAGCAGAAAACAAGAAGCTCACCGACGAACTCGTCGAGGCCGGCACGCTGAAGCGGCTGAACCCGGAAACGTTCCCGAATTCCTTCGCGGCGTTCTCTGACCCCCCCGCCGACGTTGCCCGTGTAGAAGAGCAGACGTTCATCTGCTCCGAGAACGAGCGCGACGCAGGCTTCACCAACAATTGGATGGCCCCGGCGAGATGAAGCAGAAGCTGCGCGGACTCTTCGCCGGCTCCATGCGCGGCCGCACCATGTACGTCATTCCGTTCGTTATGGGCCACTTGGATGCCGAGGACCCCAAGTTTGGCGTCGAGATCACCGACTCCGCCTACGTTGTTGCCTCCATGCGCATCATGGCCCGCATCGGTACGGACGTCCTGGACCGCATCACGCAGACCGACGCTTTCTTTGTTCCCGCCCTCCACTCGCTGGGCGCACCACTGGAAGCCGGGCAGGCCGACGTCGCATGGCCTTGCAACACCGACAAGTGGATTGTGCACTTCCCCGAAGAGCGTTCCATTTGGTCCTTCGGTTCGGGCTACGGCGGCAACGCCCTTCTGGGCAAGAAGTGCTACGCGCTGCGCATCGCTTCGGTGATGGCCCGCGACGAAGGCTGGCTGGCTGAGCACATGCTCATCCTCAAGCTGACCTCCCCCCGAGCAGAAGACCTACTACGTCTCCGCCGCTTTCCCGTCCGCCTGCGGCAAGACCAACCTCGCGTTGCTCGACCCCACCATCAAGGGCTGGAAGGTTGAGACGCTGGGCGATGACATCACCTGGATGCGTTTCGGCAAGGAAGGCGAGCTCCGCGCCGTCAACCCCCCCGAAGCCGGCTTGTTCGGTGTTGCTCCGGGTACCGGCTGGGGGCACCAACCCCAACGCCATGCGCGCCATCGCCAAGGGCAACAGCATCTTCACCAACGTTGCACTGACCGACGACGGTGGCGTTTGGTGGGAAGCATGACGGAGGAAACCCCCCCGGCACACCTGACTGACTGGCGCGGCGAGTCCTGGACTCCGGACTCCGACGCTCCTGCTGCGCACCCGAACTCGCGTTTCTGCACGCCGATCGACCAGATCGACATGCTGGCCGAAGAGTACTTCAGCCCGGACGGCGTTGAGCTGTCCGCGATTCTGTTCGGTGGCCGCCGCAAGACCACCATCCCGCTGGTCACCGAGGCCCGCGACTGGTCAAACGGCATCTTCATGGTTCCACGCTGTCCTCCGAAACCACGGCTGCGGCCGCCGGTGCTGTTGGCGTGGTCCGCCGCGACCCGATGGCCATGCTGCCGTTCATCGGCTACGACGCAGGTGACTACCTGAACCACTGGGTAAACCTGTCCGCCAAGGCCAACCCGGAGCGTCTGCCCAAGATCTTCCTGGTGAACTGGTTCCGCCGCACGGCTGAAGGCGGCTTCGCCTGGCCTGGTTTCGGAGACAACGCCCGTGTGCTCAAGTGGGCCATCGAGCGCCTCGAGGGCAAGGCTGACGCCGTGGAAACCCCCCCGATCGGTTTCGTGCCGACCGGTGAATCCATCGATCTCGAGGGCCTGGACATGACCCCCCCGGCCGAGGTTGAGTCGGCTGTTCGTGTCGATCCCGAGGAATGGGCAACCGAGTTGGCGTCCATCGAGGAATGGTTCGCCAACTTCGGCGAGTCGCTCCCGGCGGCGCTTCAGTCCGAACTGGACGGTCTCAAGACCCGTCTGGGCTAGACCTCTTAGGAACAACGGCGTTCTTAAGCGAACGACGACGGCCCGTCACCTTTCGAATGAAAGGTGGCGGGCCGCCGTCGTCCTTGGGGGGGCTATTGTCCCCCCCGCTGGAGTGCGTGCCTAGTTGGCGAGCCACACGTCCGGGCCGAACACTTCGTAGTGGATCCGGGTAGCTGGAATTCCGGCATCAATGGCTTCATCGCGGATCTTCTTCATGAAGGGGGGGAGGGGGCCGCAAAGGTAAAGCGACGCGTCTGCGGGCATGTCCAGTTCACGCAGCGACATGAAGCCGTGGTTGGTTCCGGGATGGGGGAGACTCGAGCCAAAGCTGCAGGTCTGCGTCGATCCGCGCTGCGTCCGCGGTCATCTGGCCGCTGAGTGCCCAGTTCTCGATGGTCTTGTCGGCGTGAAGGACCAGGACCTGCCGATCCGTGCCCGTCTCAGCGAGCGACCGCAGAATGGAAGCGGTGGGGGTGCAGCCAATACCCGCAGAGGCCAGGATGACGGGGGCCGTCACCGTTTCTGAGGGTAATCTCCCGTACGGGTTTGAAATTTCGAGGATGTCACCGGGTTCGACGCCGGCGTGCAGGGCGGTGGACACCTCACCCCCGTCGTTCAGCTTGGTAGTGAAGGTCCGGCTCGTGCCCGCGTCACCGGAAAGCGAATACTGGCGCACCTGGCGCAGGCCATCCGGAAGATGGACCTTGACGCTGACGTACTGACCGGGTTTTGCCGGCGTTACCGGGGGGGTGTCGTCTGCTGGTTCCAGGGTGAACGTCACCGCATCAGTGCCTGCCGGTTCCTTGCCGGTCACACGCCAGGCATCCACATTTTGTGGTTCGCCTGGGATGCGTAGAGGTCCTTTTCCAGTTTGATCAGTGCGTCTGCCATGAGCCAGTACACCTCTGTCCATGCTTCAGCGATCTCCGGAGTGATGACGTCGGCCAAGTCCGCGGCGATGGCTGCAAAGAGGTGTTCGTAGACCACTCCGTACTGGTCCTCGGTGATTCCGAGGGAGGCGTGCTTGTGCGCAATGCGGGAAAGTACTTTTTCGGGGGAGGGTGCCCGGATTGTTGATGAGGTGGGTCGCGAAGGTGGCGATACTCCCCCGCAAGGGCCCGCTGCTGACCTCCGGAACGTTGGTTGGAGCGGCTGAAGAGCCATCGAGCAACTCGGGGGTGCGCGGCGAAGAGTCGATTGTAGAAGTCGACGGTGATCGTGCCGATCCGTGAACCAACCAGCGGCAGCGTGGCTTCAATGATGGGGCGGGACTTTTCCGAGAGCATGGTTCTCCTGGCTGTAGGGGGTCGGTTTAGTCGACCAAATATATAGGCATTTAAAATGCTTATATCTATATCCCAATTTCTACACTGCGTAGAAGAGTTCTGCAAACCGGACAGAACCGGCTGTTGGAGGTGCTGTTGTGCCTGTTACGACTAAGACTGAGTGGCCGGGGTCCTGAACTCCGGCCGGAGCCCGATGGATTGGAACACGGGGTTCATCTGCCGGGCATGGGGGGAGGGACGCGATAACCACGGCATCGAGCTCTGTGTAGAACGCTTCCCTGGCCCGGTTCATTGCGTGGCGCAGCCCGCACTCATTGATGAGAGGGCAGTTCTTGGTGGGGGGATTGGCACTCAGCTGGATCCTGCCGACTGTCCAGATGCCTGAGGACTTCGCCAACTGTCGCCCTCCGACCGGTTTCATTGAGCCGGGAACCGCCCAACCGTCCCCCCCGCTCAACATCGATGTATCCAAGTGCACGCAGGCGCACCATCGCCTTGCTGACATGGTTGTATGGGGTTCCCACGGCATCCGCCACCGCTTGGGTAGTAAGCAGCATGCCCTCTGGAGCCGCGGCCAACACCATGATTGCGCGGAGGCTGACATCTGCGAAGGCGTTGATTTTCATGGGCTCAGCTCAAGGATAAGGTCTAGTCCACCCAGATGGATGGTTCGTGGGTATCGGGCTCCATGGCACTGAACGCGAAACCGTCCACTGCGGGAGTGTAGGGAATGATTGCTGCAAGGACTTCGCCATCCCTGTGCTCGGCTGCACCATGGATGCCGTCAGTACCATGGTCCGGCAAGCTGACGTCGCTCACAACAGCCACGGCTTTGAAATCATCACGGCCTTGACGCAGCAAATCGTGGATGTCGGTCAGCATCTGCCCGGCATCCACGTCGCCGTTCTCGTCCGGCTCGCCCGGGGGGGCAATCATCACTATCCGCAGTTCACCATCGTTCGAGAGCGTGATGCCAAACGGGAAGAATCCGCCATTCTGCTGGATGTGCTCCTGGGCGGTCCCAAGCGCTGTGCCCAGCGTCTCGCGGAGTTCGCGGTCCTGGACGGATTCGCCTTCACCCGGCGCGCTGGTGGGCAGTTCGCTCATGCGGACCACACCCGTGCAGGAGTTGGCATCACTGCAGTCTCGCCGAACGCGACGGTCCGGGACTGTTCGTCGATTTCATAGGGTTTGAGAAGGAGCATCGAAAGACCTTCAGTGTGTTCGATGTGGAGCCTGAGAGCGTCAAGGGCAACGCCTTCGCCGTTACTGGGGGGGTGAGGCGGACATCGCTGATGACGCACGTACCCCGCAATGACTGGATCCCTTGGCGGAAACCGTCTGTCAATAACTGGAGGGACTCTTCCGAATCAACCTCGTCGTCCTCGGTGGGCTCTTGGTATGACATATGGTGCGCGATCTCACCCGTGAGATCGGTAGTGACACCATACGGCGCCAACGAGCCGTTCTTCCCCAACTGATCCTGGCCGAAGGGTACGGCCGCTCCAACAAGATCGAAAACATCCTGGATGGCCTGCTCGGAGAGTCCCTCATGCCACCATTCCTCCGCAGGAGCGGCTCCGCCCGCCCACACGTAGGGCTCCTGGGCTTCTACCCGGGGGTCACTCATGGTGGGGGTGCTTCAGGAACTTCTTGCGGGTGAAGTCCACACGGATGATTTGGCTGATGCCACTGCGGTGTTCAGCCACAAGTGGAGCGTGTCTTCGGTCTTACCCGCCTGCGGATCCAGTACAGCAACCATCGCGAGGAGGTTTTCGGCATGGCCTGAGAATAGATCAATGGTCAGCTTCACGGACAGCAGCGGGTCCGGGGGCATGGTCCCCCCCTGAATTTCCTTGGGGACTTCGCCGCGGTGGATGGAGCCGTCAGTGTCGAGCATGAAGACGAACGGAGCAAAGCTCTTGTTGATTACCAACTGGGCGTCAGCCAGCTTAAGAGCCTCGGCCACGACTGCAGCCAATTCGGATTCGGGCGAGGTGTGAGCCTCGGACGGAATCTGCGTCATGCCGGCCCGTTCCTAGGCCCGAACCAGCGCAAGGACGCGGTCACGGATCTTCTCCATGGTCGCCTGGTCCTTGGCTTCGGCGTTCAGGCGGAGGAAGGGCTCAGTGTTGGACGGGCGAAGGTTGAACACCAGCTGCCGTCCTTGGCATTGAACGTGCTGCCGTCCATGTGGTCGATGTCGATGTCTTCGGTTTCGAAATCGACTCGAACCCGCTCCACGGCACCGGCCTTGTCTTCGATCTCGGAGTTGATCTCGCCGGAGGAAACGTAAGGTTCGTATTGGCGTCCGAGTTCGGAGAGGGGGGCCGTCTTGCTCACCCAGGCAGCGAGGACGTGCATGGCGGCAAGCATGCCGGTGTCAGCGTTCCAGAAATCCCGGAAGTAGAAGTGTGCGGAGTGCTCACCGCCGAACACGGCACCTTCCTCGGCCATGACGGCCTTGATGAAGGAGTGCCCCCCCACCCGGTCCGGACAGCACGGCCGCCATCCTTGGCTACGAGCTCGGGCACGGCCTTGGAGGTGAGGAGGTTGTGGATGATCACCGGGGTCTCTTCACCCGCGGCCTGGGCTCGGGCGATCTCCCGACGGGCCACCATGCCGGTGATCGCGGACGGGGGGGAAACGGGCTCGCCCTTTTCATCAATGACGAAGCAGCGGTCCGCATCGCCGTCGAAAGCGAGGCCGATGTCGCGCCGTGCTTGACGACGGCAGCCTGGAGATCACGCAGGTTTTCCGGCTCCAAGGGGTTGGCCGGGTGGTTGGGGAACGAGCCGTCGAGTTCGAAATAAAGGGGGAACGATTTCGAAAGGCAGCGCCGGGAGGAGTTTGTCGCCGAGTACGGCCGGGGTGGTCAAACCAGCCATGCCGTTGCCAGCATCGACCACAATCTTCAGTGGACGGGAGCCGGAAAGGTCCACGAGCTTCCGCAGGTACTCGGAGTAGTCCTTCAGCACGTCATGGACGCCGATCTCGCCTCTGGTGCCTGCCGCCGGGATAATGCCGGTGTTCAGGTACTGCTCAGCGAGGGCCTGAATTTCCTTGAGCCCGCTCTCCGAAGAGATGGGCTGGGCGCCGGCCTTGGCCATTTTGATCCCGTTATACGCAGCCGGGTTGTGACTTGCGGTAAACGTTGCGCCGGCAGCGTTCAGGCCCCCCGCATGCATAGTAGAGCTCGTCGGTTGAGATGAGGTCCAGCAACTGGACGTTCGCGCCACGCGTGGCTGCCCCGTTGGCAAAGGCTTGGCTGAACTCCGGAGAGGAGGGACGCATGTCGCCGCCAACCAGTACCGTTTCACCCTCCAAGCCCAGGACGTCGATGAAGGCAGCGCCAACGGCCTCGACGATTTCAGCCGTGATGGTTTCACCCACGATGCCCCCCCGGACGTCGTACGCCTTGAAGGAAGCCGAGAGGTCGAATGTCTTGTTCTGCTCGCTAGTCACGGGCTCAATCCTACTGTGGCAAGGCAGTTGGGGTTGAACTTGAATAGATGACCTGTGGATAGCCGTTATCCACATAGCGGGACACCCAGGTTCTGGCTGTCAGGGTCGGCTGGAATACTGGGTTGATGGCCAACAACTCCCCCCCAAACGCTGCCGTTTCCGTGCAATCAACTACCATCAGCAGGCGCTGGCGTGCCTTCGTGAGTTGGTGGGCCACCCGGAAGCGCGGTTCCACGACGGACAGTATGAACCATTGAGGCGTTGGTGGATGCGGGGCGCCGGGCGCTGGTAGTCCAGCGCACAGGTTGGGGGAAGTCTGCGGTTTACTTCGTGGCTTCATTGCTGTTGCGCCGCCGCGGCGCGGGTCCAACGTTGATTGTGTCGCCGTTGCTTGCGCTCATGCGTGACCAAGTGGCCGCAGCTGCCCGGGCAGGGGGTGCGGGCTGTCGCCATAAACTCCGCCAATGCCCTGGAATGGGACACGGTCCTGGCCCAGCTCGCCGCGGATGAGGTTGATGTCCTGCTGGTTTCCCCCGGAGCGGCTCACCAACCCCTCCTTCAGGGAGAACCAGCTTCCGGAGCTCATTCGTCGCACCGGGCTCCTGGTGATTGACGAGGCACACTGTATCTCGGACTGGGGGGGACACGATTTCCGCCCCCCCGATTACCGCCGCATCGCGGACCTCATTGCACAGTTGCCAAAGTCAGTTCCCGTTTTGGCCACCACAGCCACGGCCAATTCCAGGGTGGTCCATGACATTGAGGAACAACTTGGTGCCGGAGTCTTGACCATACGTGGCGCTCTCGGGCGCGAATCGCTGCGGCTAGGTGTCCTTACCCTGCCCGATTCCAGGGATCGGCTGGGCTGGTTGCTGACACACCTCACCGACATGCCCGGCAGTGGCATCATCTACACCCTGACCGTCTCGGCGGCCGAAGACACTGCACGGCTTCTTGCGGAGGCCGGGCACAACGTCCTGTCCTACACGGGGGGGAGGACGGACCCTGCGGACCGGGAACGTGCTGAACAACTGTTGAAGGACAACCAAGTGAAGGCCTCGTGGCCACGTCCGCCCTGGGCATGGGGTTTGATAAGCCGGACCTGGGCTTCGTCATCCACCTTGGTGCTCCGTCGTCACCGGTTGCCTACTACCAACAGGTTGGCCGCGCCGGCCGTGGTGCAGCCAACGCAGACGTTTTGCTGCTGCCGGGCTCCGAAGACCGCGAAATTTGGCAGTACTTCGCCACAGCATCCATGCCGTCGGCCGAGAAGGCCGAGTCTGTGCTGAGGGTGCTTGGGGGGGAAGCAGGCTCAGCCCTGTCCACCGTCGCGCTGGAAGCCAGAGTGGACCTTCGGCGCACGCCATTGGAACTCCTCCTCAAAGTCCTGGCAGTTGATGGGGGGGCCGTAGAGCGCGTTGGAGGCGGTTGGCGATCCACGGGGGGGAAGCCGTGGAACTATGACGCCGAGCGCTATGCCCGCATCGCCGAGGCCCGTGTGGATGAGCAGGATTCCATGGTGATCTACCAGGACACGGCCGGCTGCCGCATGGAATACATCACCTCGGTTTTGGACGACGAAACGGCAGCAGCTTGTGGACGCTGCGACAACTGCGCCGGCCGCTGGTTCCCGGTGGACGTGGCAGCGTCGGCGGCCGACGCCGCAGGCCAAACTCTCCGGCGTGCGGGTATAGCGGTGGAGCCGCGCCTTCAGTGGCCCAGTGGCATGGATCGGCTCGGTGTGTCCGTCAAGGGAAAAATCAAGCCCGATGAGAGCGTTTCCGAAGGGCGGATCCTGGCAAGGCTTACCGACTTGGGCTGGGGCGGTGCTTTACGGGAGCTGTTCGCGTCCGGTGCACCGGATCGCGACGTGGATCCTGCCATGCTGCAGGCATGCGTCCAGGTACTCCGCGAATGGTCCGGAGCCGAGGGCGGAACTCCGTGGAGCGGCGTCGGACGACCCGCGGCGGTCATCAGCATCCCGTCCCGGAGCAAGCCGCAGCTGGTCGAGTCGTTGGCCCAGGGAATTGCCGGAATAGGACGAATGCCGTACCTCGGCCAGCTGCAGCCACAGCACGGAGGGCCGACGGGGGCACGCGGCGGCAACAGCGCTTACAGGCTGGCCGGTGTCTGGGACAGGCTTGTTGTTGGTCCCGAACTTGCCCAGGCGTTGGCGGGCACGGGTGGGCAGCCTGTGTTGCTGGTGGACGACCTCATAGACAGCCGCTGGACCATGACCGTATCTGCACGTGCCTTGCGCCAAGCCGGTGTGGGCGCGGTTCTGCCGCTGGCGCTGGCCCAAGCTGGATAGGGCCGCCCTGCGAGCCAGTGCGAGCAGCTAAGGGGGGGCGGTAGAACTTCGTCATGTTGTGATCGCTCCCACCCTGCGTCTATAGGATCGAGCAAACACGCCTGCTTGCCTGTCGCGGGCCACCAGCCAGAACTTGGACCGGAGCCATGAGCACAAAACCCACCGCCGACGTCGAAGCTGCCGGCGAAACAAGTTGGCGGCCCCGCCTGGCCTTGTTGGTGGCGGCAACGTTCTTCATGGAGTTCCTCGACGGGACCATCCTCACCACTGCCATTCCCAGCATCGCCTCCGATTTCCGTGTAGCGCCGGCAGACATCAACATCACCATGACCGCATATTTGGTGACGGTGGCGATGGGGATTCCTTTGAGCAGTTGGCTTGCCGAGCGGTTCGGTGCCAGGCGGATCTTCTGCCTGGCGATATCGGTGTTCACCATCGCCTCCCTGCTTTGCGCCATCAGCACGGACCTGACCATGCTGACGCTGAGCGCGTGGCCCAGGGTATGGGCGGAGCCATGATGGTTCCGGTCGGCACGCTGGTGGTGTTGAGGGGCACCCCCCCAAGTCGGAGCTTCTCCGCGCCACCGCGTATCTTGTGTGGCCTGGCTTGTTGGCCCCCCCGGTCTTGGCCCCCCCGATGGTGGGTGGTGCTCTCACCACCTTCCTGTCATGGCACTGGATCTTCATCATCAACGTCCCTCTCGGCCTGGCCGCTTTCATTGCCGCACTCAGGCTGGTACCGCGAACACAGTTTGACGCCCGGCGTCGACTGGACTGGTTCGGGCTGCTGCTCACAACACTGGGCGTGGGCGCCTGGTAGTAGGCTGGAGACCTTGGGAGGCCACGCGTCCAATGTGCTTGCCGTGGCGGTGGTTGCTGCCGGGTTACTGTCCCTGGCGGGTGCCGTGTGGTGGATGCGGAAAGCCGGGGGGGTTCCCCTGTTCAATCTCAGCGTCTTTGGGACCAGGACTTTCAGGGCGACTTCCACCGGTGGTTTCATTTACCGGCTGACCATCAGCTCGGTCCCTTTCCTGCTGCCTTTGATGTTCCAGGACGGCTTTGGTTGGGATCCCCTCAAAGCCGGAGTCATGGTCGCCGCAGTGTTCGTGGGCAACATCGGAATCAAGCCGGCCACCACGCCGCTCATAAGGCGCTTTGGATTCAAACCGGTGCTCGTCTTTGCATCGTTTGCCTCAGCCGTCACATTCGCGTTGTGCGCCTTCCTGGACGCCCGAACACCCGAGCCACTGATATTCGCTTTGTTGCTGTTCAGTGGTGCGTTCCGCTCCATCGGTTTCTCCGCGTATGCCTCGGTGCAGTACGCGGACATCGTCCCGGGACAGCTGCCCTCAGCCAACGCTATTTCTGCGACGCTCGTTCAGTTGGCGGCGGCGGCAGGCATCGCCGTGGGTGCTGTTCCTGCGCCTGTTCGAAACCACCCAGATGTTCGGGGGGGCAGACCAAGTGGCAGCTTACAAGGGCGCGTTTATTGCCATGGCCCTCCTGATGCTGATCAGTACGGGGGGATAGCCTTGCCCTCCATCGTCATGCCGGGGGGGCGGAGGTCAGCGGCGGAGTGAAGCGGGCTTAACGCAAAAGGTCCCGGTTCGAAAACCGGGACCTATTCGCGGAGACGGGGGGGGATTTGAACCCCCCCGGTGGAGTTGTGCCCCCCCACACTTCATTAGCAGTGAAGCCCATTCGGCCGCTCTGGCACGTCTCCCTTTGCTATTGCTAGCCCACCAAGGATACGCAGAAGGTGCCGTCTAGCGCAAAACAGCTTCTTGTCAGTTGCTTCCGGCCAAGGAACGCCACAGGAAGTGGTTGCTCCGGGCCTGGAGCGCTGCTGCCTGCCTGTTGTCGGAGGCGCCCGCGTGACCGCCTTCAAGAGCTTCATGGAACCAGACGTTCGGGATGCCCATGGCCTGCATACGCGCCGCCATTTTGCGGGCCTGGACAGGTCCCACACGGTCATCGGAGGTGGCTGTCCAAATGAAAGTCTCAGGGTATTCCACACCGTCGTGTAGCAAGTGGTACGGCGAGAAAGTGCGGATGAACTCCCACTGGACCGGAACATCAGGGTCACCGTATTCGGCGATCCAGGAGTATCCGGCGGAGAGCTTGGTGTAGCGGCGCATGTCCAGGAGGGGGGGCACCCCCGCAGGAAACAGCCCCCCCGAACAGTTCCGGGTACTGGGTCAGCATGTTGCCCACCAGGAGGCCGCCGTTGGAACCGCCTACGCAGCCGAGTCGACGGCGGCTGGTGACGCCTCGCGAGATGAGGTCCTTCGCCACGGCGGCGAAGTCCTCGTATGCACGGTGCCGGTTCTCCTGAAGTGCTGCACGGTGCCAGGACGGACCGTATTCGCCACCGCCGCGGATGTTGGCAACAACGAAGACACCACCGCGTGAGTGTGCGGCAGCTCCGTCGTCGGAAGATACGCCCAGGGTGCGGCGTTCCAGCCAGGCCCGCCCGATTGTTCCGCTGTAGGCCGGAGTCCTGGAAACTTCGAAACCGCCATAGCCGGAAAGCTGGGTGGGGTTTTGGCCGTCCAAGACCAAGTCCTTGGACGCGACCTGGAAGTAGGGAACCTTGGTCCCATCGTCAGAAACAGCGAAGTGCTGCTGGACTTCGTAGTCGGCCTCGTTGAAGAACGACGGCGACCGCTTCACCTCGGCGTGCCGGCTCGCCGCCCCGGCAACAAGTGTCCCCCTGGTCAGCGTGGTGGGCGTGGTGAAGCCGGTGGCCACCAGCCAGAAATCGTTGCCTTCAGCGCCAGGGTCTTCGTCATACACGGCATAGGCATTGACGTCATGAAGAGGAGGGCAGGCGTCCAGGACGGTGGAGGCCCAGCCGCCTTCAGAATCGGGACGGGCCGGGTCCAACACCCGGATTTCGGAGGACACATCGCGCAGGAGGTTCAGCAGGAGGTAGTCCTTGGTCCAGCTCCACGACTGCAGCGACGTGTGGGCATCCGGCGTGAACAGGACCAGCAATGACCGGGAACCCGCCAGGTAAGACTCGAAGTCCGCGGCCAGCAAGGACCCGGCAGGGTAGAGAACACCGGCAACATCCCAGTCCTTCTGCGGACGGAACAGCAGCCAATCCCGGTGGGCGCTGATGTTCACATCCGTGGGGGACATCGATAACCACCCAGGCGTCGTCACGCAGCAGCGACGTACTCCGGTTGTAGAAGTCGATGTAGTCCACGGCGAAGGTCCGCTCATAACCCGGGGGTGGAATCGTGGGCCACCATGGCCAACATGTGGTCCTCGGGGGATTTCGAAGATGCGCTCTGCCTGGGCCAGCGATTGGCCGCGGCGCAGCTTAACCCCCCCGGTGCGGGCATAGGAGGACGTAGTTGCGGGGGAGCCCATCCGCCGTGCTGGACACAAGCAAAGTGTCGGCATCCAGCCAGCTGACGTTGCCTTTGGCTGTCGGCACGTCAAAGCCACCCTCCACGAAGGTGCGGGACTCGACGTCGAACTCGCGGTGGCGGTCAGCGTCGCCGCCGTCGGGGGGGAGAGCGAAACTATGGCCAGGCGGTACTCGGAGCCGTCGGCAGGACGGAGGAAGCCGACACCATGGAAGACCCACTCAACGCCTTCGGCGGCGGCAAGGGCGTCGATATCCAGCAGGACGTCCCACTCCGGCTCCTCAGTGAGATAGCTTTCCCACGTAGTTCGACGCCAAAGGCCCTTGGGGGGGTGTTCCTGGTCTTTCCAGAAGTTGTAGTAGAAATCGCCGCGTTTGGAGACCATGGCGATGCGATCGTTGGAGTCGAGGACCTCCAGGATGCCAGCCTCAACGGCCGCGTACTCGGCGTCCTCCAGTAACTCCTCGGTGCGGGCATTCTGCTCGCGGACCCACGCCAGCTGCTCTTCGCCGTGGATGTCCTCAAGCCAAACGTTTTCATCCGTCGGCTCAGGCGCGACGTCCGCTGCATGCCGCGGGCCCGGGGGGGCCGGCGCGGTCTCATTCTCGGGAAGTGGCGACTGATCAGCTTCTGTGGTGGTCATCGCCCCCATCCAAGCAACACTCTTCAACAGTAAGCAAGTCACAGGAAGTTAGGCTTGAGCGTGGCTAAATCGCAAACCAACCGTGTTGCCCTGATCGGGGGGGCCGGCCTCGGGGGGCACCAGTGTCCTCGAGCGGTTGCTCGCGAACTGGGCTGCGGACAGCCGGCCAGAAACCACTCTTCTCATCGATGTCGTGGACCCTTATCCGGCCGGGTCCGGGCACGTGTGGCAGCCGGAGCAGTCACGCCTCTACTTGATGAACACCCAATCGTTCTATCCCACCCTCATTCCTGAGGACCCTCAACTCGCCCCACCGCTCGCGGGTGGTTCGTTCGATCAGTGGCGCGAGGCCCGCCGTCGTGATGGCAGGGGGGGACTGAACGATGCAGAGAAGGCGGAACTGGCCACCCTCGAATCGCACGACTTCCCCAGCCGCGCACTGTACGGGCGGTACCTGCGCCAAACTTTGGCGGGGGGGCTGCTTGAACGGCTTCCCGACGGCGTCGAGGTCACCTTTCATAAGGCGCTCGCCGTCGCCGCGCAGCCTGTTAAGGGCGAAAAGGAATACGGGTTCGACGTCGAACTCGACAACGGCGAGACGCTCACCGTCGGTTCCGTGGTCCTCGCTCTGGGCCATATCGAGTCCAGGTTGAACCCGGAGCAGCGGTCCTTCAAGAGCGCCGCGGAGGAGCAGGGCCTGAGGTACTTCCCGCCCGCGCCGCCTGCCGATGTTGATTGGCAGGCCGTGCCTGACAACGAACCCGTGCTGGTCCGGGGGGGCATGGGTCTGAACTTCTTCGATGTCATGGGCCAGTTGACGGAGGGGGGGCGCGGCGGTAAGTTCGTCGAGGCTGGTACGCCTGGCACGGGTATCCTCGAGTACCGGGCTTCCGGGCGGGAGCCAGGATCATTGCAGCGTCCCGCAGGGGTACCCCCCCTTACCGCGCGAAGGCCGGGTTGGCGGGGGGGTATTACCCCAGCAGCATCACCATGCGCTACCTGACAGAAGATGCGGTGGACCGCTTCCGTGCAGCCGGTATCCAGCCGGGGTTCGATCATGACCTCTGGCCGTTGCTTCACCGGGATGCACTTTGGGCCTATTACTCAACACTTGCGCGGTCCCAGCCCGCCGCGATCAAGGACCCCGCACAGTTCCTCGCCGACCTTGAGGATGCGCTCCAACCGCATGCGCACACCACCGCGAACTGGGAAGTCGAGGTGGGAAACGTCGTGGAAAAACACGTTGTCGCTTCCCGCCGGCTGAACCTGAGGGGGGGCTCGCGGCGCCGCTCGCTGGGCGGACCTTCGCTTCCCGCCGCGAGTTGGACGCCACCGTCACGGCCTACCTTGATGATGATGCCCGACGATCAGCACTGGGCGAGGCGGACCCTGTCAAGATGGCGATCGGTGCCCTCCACACCGGGCGGGCGATCCTCAAATCCGTAGTAGCGGACGGGGGGTATCACCGATGAATCGTGGCTGGGTGGTTTGCGCGGCTGGTTCGAATCTTTTGTTGAAGGTCTGGCAAGCGGTGCGCCTGCACTGCGATCGGAGCAGCTGGCCGCTTTGGCGCGTGCCGGCGTCGTGAGTTTCGTGGGACCGGACCCGAAGTTCAGCGTGGACCGCGGTGCCAAAGTGTTCCGGGCGGTTTCGCCGTGGGTCCACGATGCTCCGGTTGAAGCAAGGACTCTTGTGGAGGCGATGTCGCCAGCCAACAGGGTGGGCATCAATCTGTCTCCCCTTCTGGAACAGCTCATGGCCGATGGGCTGGTGCGCACCAAGATCATGATGAGTGTTGAGGGCACGCCCATGCAGACCACGGGCCTTGACGTTGAACCGCATCCTTACAGGCCTCTGGCCGCGAACGGTTCCATCACCAGGAACTTGTATGTCCTGGGCCTCCAACTGTCTGCGTCGCAGTGGGGGACAGCCATTGCCGCTGAGGCCCGTCCGCGTACCGGACCTGCTTACGCGAGCGGCCAGCGAACCCTTCGCGATGCCGACGAGATAGCGCGTAGCATTCTCGGCCGCTAGGGACTCAAGGTTGCGCCGTTGCCCGGCCTTCGCTATGGTGTGAGCTGCATCACTGAGTTGGTGGTGCGCGCTATTGATCTGCGGCGGGAGAGTCCTGCCGGTACATCCCGTCAGGCGCCGTAGGAGCAAACCCTCCCCCCCAGGAATCTCTCAGGCCCATGTACCGCCGCGGCGAGGCAACTCTGGAAAGCAGTCCGGTTTCCGGGCTCACCGAAGGTGCAAGCCTTTCTGCCCTGCAGGAAGGCGGAAACTCTCAGGTCCACGTACAGAGCGGGGAGGAACCCGAATCAACGTGGCACCCTGTGCCGCCTGAACGATGGAGTTCCTTTGACGATTCAGCGCCCGCCATCCACTGGTCCAGATTCACCCCCACCTCGAGCGACAGCTCAGCAACCGCCACATCCAGCTCATCGCCATCGGCGGAGCAATTGGCACAGGCCTTTTCATGGGATCAGGCAAGACTATTTCTGCTGCCGGCCCGTCCGTCATCTTCGTCTACATGATTATCGGCTTCATGCTCTTCTTCGTCATGCGTGCCATGGGCGAACTTCTGCTGAGCAACCTCAACTACAAGTCCTTTAGCGACTTCGCAGCCGACCTGCTGGGACCCTGGGCCGGCTTTTTCACCGGCTGGACGTATTGGTTCTGCTGGGTCATCACGGGGATCGCGGACGTGATCGCCATCGCCGGGTACTCCCAGGAACTTTGGCCGTCCTTGCCGCTCTGGGTGCCGGGCCTGATCACCATCGGGATCCTCCTGCTCCTGAACCTCGCCACCGTGAAAGCGTTCGGTGAGACCGAGTTCTGGTTCGCCCTCATCAAGATTGTCGCCATCGCTGCGCTCATCATCGTTGGCTTGTTCATGATTTTCAGCGGCTTCCAGTCCGACGCCGGACCGGCCGCCTT
Source organism: Paenarthrobacter nitroguajacolicus JCM 14115 (assembly GCA_001313365.1). The sequence continues at coordinate 32,170 of BBFS01000016.1, read as the reverse complement.
CTCCAATCTCTGGAGCCATGGCGGCTTCTTCCCCCCCAACGAATTCATGGGCTTTGTAGCCGGCTTCCAGATCGCCGTCTTCGCATTCGTGGGCATAGAACTCGTGGGCACCACAGCGGCCGAGGCCAAGGACCCCGAGAAGAACCTGCCCAAGGCCATCAACTCCATCCCCATCCGTGTGCTGCTCTTCTACGTCGGTGCGCTGATCATCCTGATGTCCGTTACCCCGTGGACGCAGTTCGCTGCCGGACACAGCCCCTTCATCGCCATGTTCTCGCTGGCCGGTCTCGGCGCAGCGGCCACCATCGTCAACCTCGTGGTGCTGACCTCGGCAATGTCATCGGCAAACTCGGGCATCTACTCAACGTCCCGCATGGTGTTCGGGTTGGCACAGGAAGGTGACGCGCCCAAGGTGTTCGGCGCGCTCTCAGGACGCAAAGTACCTCGGAACGCCCTGTTCCTTTCCTGCGTCCTGCTGCTGTCCGGCGTCGTCCTCATGTATGCAGGCTCGGATATCGGCAAGGCCTTTGACATGGTCACCACGGTGTCCGCTGTCTGCTTCGTCTTTGTTTGGTCCATCATCCTGGCGAGTTATCTGCCTTCCGGAAGCGTCGTCCGCACTTGCACGACTCTTCGGCGTTCAAGATGCCGGGAGCGTGGTGATGGTCTGGGTAGTGTTCGCGTTCTTCGCCTTCGTCCTGTGGGCTCTGACCACACAGCCGGATACGCTCGCCGCCCTGCTCGCCACGCCGGTGTGGTTCGTCATTCTGGGGGGGGTAGCCTGGTTGATCCTCCGCCGCCGGCCAGCACACCTGGTCCGTTATGAGGAGTTCAAGGCTGAGCTCCGGCGGGATGCTGACAGGGTCCAGGAACCGGAACCGGCCAACAAGTAGCCGCGCTCTCAACAAAACGCGGGGCCCTCACGAAGAAGATCGTGAGGGGCCCTGCTGTTGCTTCCGGCAGGCCGGATGGCTCAGGGGGTTAGCCCCTCAGGCACCTCTGATACTCCACCCACGCAAAGGCGTACCGGAGCCATCCTGCGATGTCGTACCACTTGGACGGCTTGGTAGGGGGGGCGGTGCACTGCGGCGGGTTCGGACCGCTCTCAGCCACTGTCACCAAGGCCTTCACCACGGTTCCACTTTCGACGGCGGTGAGCACCACTGTGCCGGTGCCTGCAGCCGCCGCGGCGGGAACCTTAAGGTCCACTGAGGCGGCCCTGAGGTCACGGGGACGGAGCCGAGCGCCACGGCGGCGCCCTTAGCGTCCACGAAGACGGCGTTCAGCGTTGCGTTGGCCGGGCTGCCGATCGAGGTGAGGTTCAGTTTGGTGACGGCCAAAGTAATGGAGTCGCCGGCCTTGACCTCAGCCGCTGTGGTGTTGGCCACGGCAACGGAACGGCGTGCGAAGTCCGGTGAGACAGGATTGTGTTCGCGCAGGTACTTGATCCACGCATCGCGGTCCACCAGGCCTGTGTCCTTTGTGTCCGTGCCCTCCTTGAAGATCCGGAAATTGTCACCGCCGGTAGCCAGGAAGCTGAACGTCCCGATCCTGTACTGCTTGGCAGGATCGATCACAGCGCCGTTGACCCAAATGCCGGTGATGCGGTCACCAGCCGGGCGGGCGGCGTCATAGGTGTAGTTGACGTTCTTGGACACTCCAAGCTGCTGGTACGGGCGGCTGGGGGATGGTCCCGTCAGCATTTGTCTGCCACTGCTGTTCCAGGAGTGTCTTGAACTGCGCACCAGTCAGGGACGTGGTCCAGAGGTTGTTCACGAAAGGCAGGACCGCGTTGGCCTCGGCGTAGGTGATGGTGCCGTCCGGCGCGTAGTACAGCTCGTTGCGCAGCCCGCCGGGGGGGTTCACGACGCCGATCTCCGCGGAACCCAGTTCGGGCGCCTTGAGCGTATCCACGAGGGAGTCCGCCACCAGGTTGCCGAGCGTGGATTCGTTCGCGCGATCGTCCCGCTTGGGGGCGCCGCCGGCAGGATCCGGGGGTGAAGGCTGTGGTGATATCAGCGGTCACGGCGCCCACCGGCTGGTTGCCGATGACGGCAGCCTCGGCGAGTGCCTTGTCCACGACGGTCTTCACAGTAGCCACCCGTGGGTAGGCAGAGACAAGGCTTTCAGCGGTATCGGTTGTCCGGTCCACGATGGCGGCCTTGTAAGCAGTGACTGATTTGCTTGCGGTATCCACTGTGAGGGTCACGCTGCCCACGTTCTCGCCGTAGTTGCCGGTCTGTACGATGGGTCGGGTCTTGCCGGTCGGCTGGCCGTTGGCGTCCAGTACCGGGGGGGCGTCCCAGGCGTACTCCTTGTGCGTGTGACCCGTGAAGATCGCGGCGACGTCAGGAGTGGTTTCTTTGACCAGCTTTGCGAATGGTCCGCCGGCTGCAACTTCCTGCTCCAACGTGGCGCCCTCAGGTGTTCCTGAAGCAGCTCCGTCGTGGTTTTCCACGATGATGAGGTCGGCCAGGTTTTCGGCTTTGATCTTCGCGGCCACCCGGTTGATGCTTCCACCGGGTCGCCGAACTCGAGGTCGGTAATGCCGGCCGGCGTCACCAGGGAGGGAACTTCCTGCGTGACAGTACCGATCACTGCGACCCGCATGCCGTTCATGTCCAGGACCTTGTACTCCGGCAGGACCGGCGTTGTTGTGCCCTTCTGGTAGACATTCGCACCCAGATACGCGAACTTCGCGTTGGCACCTCCGGCTGCGACGCGGTCGCGCAGGTCTGCCCAGCCGCCGTCGAACTCGTGGTTGCCCACTGCCGAAGCCTGCAGCTCGAGCGCGTTCAGGACGTCGATGGTTGGCTGGTCCTTGGCTACCGAAGAAGCGAAGAGGGAAGCGCCGATGTTGTCACCGGCGGAAATGAAAGCGGTAGCGCCGGGGGGCAGCTGCAGCGCGGAGCTTCTCAACCGTTCCGGCGAAGAGGACTGTGTTGGAGTCGATCCGGCCGTGGAAGTCGTTGATACCCAGGAACTGCAAGTCAACTGTCGCCGGCTGGTCAGCAGTAAGGTTCAGGCCCACCACCACAGGATCGTGGTCGCTGGCCCGGAACTCGTCCCCCGGCATAGTAGTTGGTCACATTGTTGTTATACCTGCTGTACTCCAGCGCGACGGACTCCACGGAGTTGATGTTCCAGATGTCGGTTCCGGTGACCACTTTGTGTGCGGCCGGGGAAGCCAGGATGTGGTCCAGGGAGCCCACCATGCCGCCGAAGAGGTAGGAGTGCTTGCCTGTACCCGCCTCGAGGTCGGTGTAGCCGGCTGTGGTGAGGACGTTGATGGGGTCTTCCTTGGCGTAGGCGTTGAAGTCGCCGATCAGGAAGACCTTGTCCGTGCCCTTGGAGGCCTGGAGGTCCTTGGAGAAGGCGAGGAGCGATTCAGCCTGCTTGGTGCGGGCAATGTTCGAGGCGCCCTGGCCCTTGTCCGTGTCATCCGGGGGGGTGGCGGCGGAGCCTTGGACTTGAAATGGTTCACGATCGCGATGAACTTCTTGTCATCGTCTCCGCCAACCGGCTTGAAGACCTGTGCCAGCGGCTTGCGCGCACTGGCAAAGGCCACGGTGTCGTTGTGGATGATGGACTCACCCACAGGCTCGGCCACTGCCTTCTTGTAGATGAACGCGGTGCGGATCATGTCCTCGTCGCTGAGCGGGGGGGGAGCGTTGGCAGGTGTGCGCACATAGTCCCAGACTCCGGGGGGGTCTTGACGTTGAGGGCATCCACCAGCTTGGAGAGGGCGTCGTCGCGGTTCTTGCCGAACTGTGCGGAGTTTTCGATCTCTTCAAGGGATACGACGTCGGCGCCGGACTTGGTGATGGCAGCGACGATCTTGCTTTGCTGGCGCTCGAAATTCTCGGCGTTGGCAGCACCGCGGGCGTTGCAGCCTTCCTTGACCGTGATGGGGGTTGCCGTCTCGGTCGGTGTAAAAGACGCAGCCGGCGAGCTGGTCGCCTGTGGTGGGGGAAGTAGTTCAGTACGTTGAAGGAAGCCAGCTTGAGGTTGCCCCCCTACATCCGCAGGACCTTCAGGCCTGGTCGCGGTGAAGCTGGCAGGCTGGACCGACTCAGCATTGGCCGCGGTCAGGGCGGAAAGTGGCTGGAACTTCCAGGAGTTGTTGCCGTAGCCCAGGATGACGTCGGTCCGGAACTGCGCCGGGGGGGAGCCAACGCGTACAGGATCCGACGTGGTCAGGTACGGCAACTGCTGGGCTTTGGTGGTGGCGTCCTTGAGAAAGTTGGTGGACGCGCCGTCGTCGAGCTTGATGCCGCGCAGAGCGTTATCCGCCACCACAGCGGCGTACTCCGCCGAACCGTAGCTGGCTACCGCCGTCGGCTGCACCAACGGTGCCTTGCCGGCCGCGAGGCCGATCTCGCCGTACTGGTTCAGGGAGTAGTTGTCCGTGACCGTAAAGTCACCTTGGGGGAGCCAGGAGCATGCCCTCCAGGCTTTCCCGTGCGGCCTCATTGGCGGGCAGCGCGAACGGTGTGGACTTCACCTCCGGCGCCGCTTCGGTGAGCTTCTGCAACCCTGCCGCCTCGACGGTGAGCTGGGTTTGGCTGGCGAACTCGCTGACGACACCGGTGAGTTGCACGTAGTCGCCGGGCTGGACCGCCGACGTCGTTGAGGGTGAATAGACGAACAAAGCGTCCGACGCCGTCCTCGCCGCCCCCCCGCGATTTCAGAACCGCTTCCGGCGGTCTGCACGTAGTAGCCGTTGAAGCCGCCGGTTGCGTAGACAGCGGTGACCTTGCCGTTGGTGGTCACGGTGCTGCCAACAAACGGACTGGCCGTACCGGTGCCCTGGATCTCGGCAATGGTCTTGACGCCGGGCTCCGGCTGGGGGTCAACCGGCGGGGTTCCGCCACCGTTGGAGGCTGTGGGGGGTGATGGTTGCGCTGAGGCTGAAGTCGGCGGCGTTGGAGTCGGTGTCCACACCATTGGTGCGGTTCAAGCTTTTGACGTCCGCGTTGCTGGTAGGTGCGGTGGCAGCGGCAGTCTCAAAGGTGTTGGAGCTGCCATAGCCCAAGAGGTCAGCGATGGCGGCGTTGCCCGTCACCGACCCCCCCGCCGGAAGCGGAGAGACAGCAGTGGCCTGCTTGGCCAGGACGAGTGTTCCAGTGGTTCCGCTGGGATTCAGCGTTCCTGTGGCCTGCACATCGGCCGTGGGAAGCGTCGGTGCCGTGGAAGTACCGCTGTTGGTGGCACCCTGGACCAGGAAATACCCCCTTCGCGGGAATGCTGCCCGTCAGGGGAGTGATTCCTGTGGGTGCTGCTGTGGCCGTGGCTGCCCGGTATTGCAGCGACCAGCCCGCCAAGCTGACCGGTGCGTCCGAGGAATTGTAAAGTTCAACGAACTTGTTCTTGAAGGCGGCACCGCTGCTGCCACCGCTGAGATACGCCTCGTTGATCACCACCGGGGGAAGGGCCGACGGCGAGCTCATCAGCTGCAAAGGCCGGCGCGGCCGTCAACGGGGGGGCGGTGATTAACCCAGCCGACAGGACAGCGCCCGCCAAGGATTTCCAATGCATAAGTTTCATCCGCTCGAACTTTCATCAGTGAGCCCTGTGGGGGGGCTCCATGAATGGCGCCCACTGTCTTATGAAGTGGGCGGGTACCGGAAGTTACTCCCGGGTAAAGCTGCCTCGGGCCTAGCTGAACACGAACGGATGAATAGAGGGTTGACCCGCGGTCAACAATGAGGGTCCGGACAAGGACCCGGAAAGCGGCCGATTAGGCGGTCTGCCCCGAGTCCTGAATGACCTTGAAAACAGCTCCCGTGGGGTCGGACAACGTGGCCAAACGCCCGAACGGTGTGTCCTCGGCGGGCTGCATGACCGTGGCACCGAGGCCGAGGCCTGCTCCACGGCGGCATCCGTGTCCTCCACCGCGAAGTAAACGCTCCACATTGAGGGGGGGACCTGTTCCGGCAGGAATCCGGAAGCGTCCATGATGCCTGCCTTGGCGTCGTCACCGGCGCGAGGGTCGTATAACGGAACTCGGGAGTGTCGCTCATGACCTCCGTGTCCCAGCCGAAGACACGCTGGTAGAACGTGACCGCGGAATCGTAGTCCTTGGCCAGTAGTTCATGCCAAGCGGGAGCTCCTGCCTCCGCCGCGATCTCGTAGCCCTTCATTTCACCGAACTGCCAGGCGCCTATAGCGGCGCCTGCGGCATCCCCCGTACATGGCCATGCTGCCTTGCTCAGGGACCTCCATGGGTTCCAGGAACACCTGGCCGCCATTGGCGGCAGCGGCCTCAGTGGTCGCCTTGATGTCATCCGTGCGGAGGTAAGTGGACCAAACGTCCGGCATGGCTCCCATGTCCGCCTGCTTCTCCATGATGCCCGCGACCATCCGGCCGTCCTTGGAAGCCGTGATGTAGCCGCCGTACTTCTCCTGGTCTCCGGTTTCATAGGTCCAGCCGAAAAGAGCCGTGTAGAAGGTCTTGGCCTTCTCCGTATCGGACGTCATGAGGTCAATCCAGCAGGGGGAACCGGGAGTGATATCAGGCTTGGGCATAGGTGAGGCTCCTGTTGTTATTCCGCAGCCAAAGCTGCGGCCGATGTCAGCGGGGGTGGCGACAGTCAGAACACTATGCGGGGCCTCTGACACTTTCAATGATTTTCCGGGTGTCAGTTCTCAGTTCCGGGCGGCATCGCCGCAGACACACGTCCGCAAGACAGGCCCCCCCAAGAGACAAAAATGCCCCCCCGGGTCCTGGAACCCGGGGGCATTTCATTCGCGGAAGGTAAGGGATTTGAACCTTGGTACGGGGGTTACCGCACACTGGTTTTCAAGACCAGCTCCTTAGGCCGCTCGGACAACCTTCCTCGCCTAGTAGTGTTTCATAGGGAGTTGGCTGTTCCAAAACATCACGTATTCCAGCCCCTGCCCCGGGGGGGCTGGAAAACAAGCAAGAAACCGGGAGTTCTTCATGAAAGCCGTCTATATCTCAGAGCCAGGCGGACCCGAAGTCCTCGAAGTCCGTGAGGTCCCGTCACCAGTGCCGGGTGAGGGCGAGGTCCTGATTGACGTAGTGGCCGCGGGTTTGAACCGCGCCGACGTCCAGCAGCGGCGCGGCTTCTACCCGCCGCCACCGGGAGCATCGGAAGTTCCCGGACTGGAAGTCTCCGGCCGCATTTCGGCTTTCGGCCCCGGCGTAACCAAAGCGTTCTCAGTCGGCGACAAAGTCGTGGCACTGTTGTCCGGCGGTGGCTACGCCCAGCAGGTCGCCGTTCCGGCGGAGCAGGTACTCCGCATCCCTGAAGGCGTGGACCTGGTTACAGCCGCTGCCCTGCCCGAAGTTGCCGCCACCGTGTACTCGAACCTGATGATGACCGCACAGTTGCAACCCGGCGAGACTGTACTCATCCATGGCGCCACCGGTGGCATCGGCACCATGGCTATTCAACTGGCCAAAGCCTATGGTGCGAAGGTGGCCACCACGGCCGGCACTGATGAGAAGGTCGGCACCGCCAAGGCCTTCCTCGGCGCCGATATCGCCATCAACTACACCGAAGAAGACTTCGCTGAAAGCCTCAAGGCGCACAACGGAGGCAAAGGCGCCGACGTGATCCTCGACGTCGTCGGTGCCAAATATCTGCAACAGAACGTCGAGGCGCTCGCCGAGTACGGACGACTCATCGTCATCGGTCTGCAAGGCGGAACAAAAGCGGAGCTCAACTTGGGTCTGCTCCTCAGCAAGAGGGCAGCCGTTATCGGAACAGCCCTCCGGCCGCGACCGGTCGCCGAGAAGGGAATCATCATGTCCGCCGTGCGCGAGTTCGTGTGGCCCATGCTCACCGACGGCAGGATCAGGCCACTCGTTGCCAAGTCCTTCCCCTTGGAGAATGTTCGGGAAGCGCACGAGTACTTCGACTCCGGGGAGCATGTGGGCAAGGTCCTGCTGCTCCTCTGATCCGCCGGTTCACCTGTATTTATCCGCCCGACTGCAGCGAGGAGCCATATGTCCATCCGGCACAGCCTGCTGGCCCTGCTCCAGGACCGGCCGAGGTACGGCTATGAGCTGCGAGTCGAGTTCGAGGACCGTACCGGTGCCGCCTGGCCGTTGAACATCGGCCAGGTTTATACAACCCTGGACAGGCTTGAGCGCGACGGTTTAGTCAGCAAGGACGGCGACGACGGCGGCGGGCACGTCGTCTACAGCATCACTGGCGCGGGGGGGCTGAGGAAGTTGAGGCCTGGTTCGCTGGTGCTGTGGACCGGGGGGGCAATCCTCCAAGGAACGAAATTGCCATCAAGCTGGCGCTCGCAGTGACGCTTCCTGACGTGGATACTTCTGCGGTGATCCAGTCCCAACGCGAGGTCTCGGTCAAGGCTCTGCAAGAGCATACGCAGGCGAGAAAGGCGGTCTCCGCCAACCAAAGATCGTCCGATACTGCCTGGCTGCTGGTGCTCGATTCTTTGATTTTCCAGGCAGAGGCGGAAGTCCGCTGGTTGGATCTCTGCGAGGCCCGCATGGTGCAAGGGCGCGGGAACGACGGGCGCGGCGTCGGTTAGACACCGCTGGTCGCACAATAGCTACCGTTCACCGCAGCCAATCCATGCTGCGGTGAGTTTCGCCACGCACCAGGGAACCTCTTTGCTAGCTTGCCCGTGACGCGCGTTCGTGCCACGGCAGCGCAGCAGTTCTCAAGGAGGAGATATGGGCAAGATTCCTGACCAGGCCGGACTCGTGGAAGGACTGGATCCTACGCTGCCTGCACCGGCTGTTGACGACTCGGTGCGCGAAGCGGAAGAACGCAGGTGGACCCCCGCCAAGATCGGTCTTTGGATTGCTATCTCCCTGCTGGGAGCAGTGGCGTGGTTCATGCTTGCCCTGGTGCGCGGTGAAACCGTCAACGCCATCTGGTTCGTTTTCGCCGCTGTCTGTACGTACCTGATCGGCTACCGCTTCTACTCCAAAGTCATTGAGCGTTACCTGCTCAAACCGGACGATCGCCGCGCTACCCCCTGCCGAGTACAAAGCCGATGGCAAGGACTACGTCCGTACTGACAGGAACGTGTTGTTCGGCCACCACTTCGCCGCCATTGCCGGTGCCGGACCGTTGGTGGGACCCGTCATCGCGGCGCAGATGGGCTACCTTCCCGGCACTATCTGGATCATCATCGGCGTCGTTCTAGCAGGCGCCGTACAGGACTACCTGGTCATGTTCTTCTCCATGCGCCGCGGTGGCCGTTCACTCGGCCAGATGGCGCGCGAGGAACTTGGCGTTATCGGTGGTACGGCAGCCTCGTGGCCACGCTGCTCATCATGATCATCATCGTGGCCATCCTTGCCCTGGTGGTGGTCAACGCCCTCGGTGAGAGCCCGTGGGGGGGCGTGTTCTCGGTGGGTATGACCATCCCCCCCATCGCGTTGTTCATGGGTGTCTACCTGCGCTTCATCCGGCCGGGCAAGGTGATGGAGGTGTCCATCATCGGCTTTGTGCTCCTGATGGCGGCCATCATTGGAGGCGGCGCCGTCGCCGGTACCGAGTGGGGGGCGCGGCCTTCTTCCACCTGGACAAGGTCACCATTGCCTGGGGGGGCATCATCGTTTACGGTTCATCGCCGCAATCCTGCCGGTCTGGCTGCTGCTGGCTCCGCGTGACTACCTCTCCACCTTCATGAAGATCGGCGTGATCGTGATGCTCGCTCTGGCCATCATCGTGGTGCGTCCGGAAATCACCGTCCCGGCGTTCAGTGAGTTCGCCAGCCGGGAGAACGGCCCGGTGTTCTCCGGTGCCCTCTTCCCGTTCCTGTTCGTCACCATCGCTTGTGGCGCCCTGTCCGGGTTCCACGCACTCATCTCGTCGGGAACCACCCCCCCAAGCTGATTGAGAAGGAACGGCAGACCCGTTTCATCGGTTACGGCGGAATGCTGATGGAATCCTTCGTGGCCATTATGGCCTGGTGGCTGCGATCTCCATCGACCGTGGCATCTACTTCGCCATGAATGCGCCTCTGGCCCTCACCGGCGGCACCGTGGAATCCGCAGCCCAGTGGGTGAACAGCCTTGGCCTGGCCAATGTGAACATCACCCCGGACGTGCTGGCTCAAACCGCGAAGGACGTCGGCGAGGAAAGCATTATTTCCCGTTCAGGTGGCGCTCCCACGCTGCAGTCGGTTTGGCCCACATCATGCAGCAGTTCATCGGCGGCCCGGGAATGATGCTTTCTGGTACCACTTCGCCATCATGTTCGAGGCCCTCTTCATCCTTACCGCAGTGGACGCAGGCACGCGTGTTGCCCGCTTCATGCTGCAGGACTCCATCGGCAACTTTGTCCCCAAGTTCAAGGAAGCTCATGGCGGCCCGGAGCCTGGCTGTGCACCGCAATTATGGTGGGTGCCTGGGGGGGTGCTGTGCTGCTGATGGGTGTCACCGATCCGCTGGGTGGAATCAACACGCTCTTCCCGCTGTTCGGCATTGCCAACCAGTTGCTGGCAGCCATTGCACTGGCTGTTTGCCTTGCCATCACGGCCAAACGCGGAGTGTTCAAATGGCTGTGGATCGTGGCAGTTCCGCTGACTTTCGCGGCGGTTGTGACCATCACGGCCAGTTTCCACAAGATCTTCTCGCCGGTCCCGGCAGTGGGATACTTCGCCAACAATCAGGCGTTCTCCAAGGCACTGGCTGACGGCAAGACGGAGTTCGGCACGGCCAAGACCGTTGCAGCCATGGAAGCCGTGGTCCGCAACACCATGATCCAGGGCGTGCTTTCGGTGATCTTCGTGACCTTGAGCATCATCGTGATCGTCGCCGCCTACTGGCAACCATCAAGGCAATCCGCGCCGGCGGCGGTCAGGACCACGAAGACCCGCCCGTACCTTCCAAGGTGTACGCACCGGCGGGGGCTCATCCCGACGGCTGCCGAGAAAACGTTGCTAGCAGAATGGAACGCCCTGCCTGCGGAGAAACGAACACAGAAGGCCGGCCACCACTAATGAGGGCCGGCACTGATGAATACCGTCGTTAAGGGCCTTCGGGCTTCGCCACCTACATGGGCTCGCTCATGGGTGCGGACGCCTACCGGAAGTACCTGGAGCATTTTGAAGCTACCGGCCATTCCGGTCCCGCCATGACTGAACGCGAGTTCTGGCGGGACCGGATGGACCGCCAGGACAGCAACCCCCCCAGGGAAGGTGCTGCTGAGGCGGCATGCACGACGAAGTTTCGCTACGAACGAAGTCCAAAACCAGGGCCTGGGCAGGGGTTCGCGTGGAGCACGTGAGAGTATGAACGAATGAGCGATCTGAACAACATTCAGCCCACGGATGAGGCTTCGGACGACACCCCCCCCGTGGAGGGAACAACGCTGGAAGAGGGCCTCGAGGCGCCCAACGGACAGCAACCCCCCAGCCGGAAGAGGTGACGAAGGGCGCCAAACCCAAGGGAGGTAACCTTCACGAACTCGTTGATGAGCCGGCCAAGGTGATGCGGATCGGCACCATGATCCGCCAGCTCCTGGAAGAAGTTAAGGCCGCGCCATTGGACGACGCCGCTCGCGGTCGCCTTGCTGAGATTCACGAGCGGTCCATCAAGGAACTTGAAGATGGGCTGGCTCCTGACTCATCGAGGAGTTGGAACGGATCAGTCTGCCCCCCCTCCCGGACGAAAAAGCCCCTTCTGACGCGGAGCTTCGCATTGCGCAGGCACAACTCGTTGGCTGGCTTGAAGGCTTGTTCCATGGCATCCAGGCGGCGATCGCCGCACAGCAAGCTGCCAAAGAGCACGCTGCCGCTCAGATGCAACTCCGTCAGCTCCCGCCGGGAACTGTGATTGCGCCGGGCATCGTCATCGGCGAAAACGGCCAACCGCAGCGGGCGGCTGCACCCGGTGCACCCGGCGCTGCCACCCAGGGCCGCAGGGAAGACCCCCGACCACGGTCCGGGTCAGTACCTCTGAGTTCGCAGGTGGGTTTCTTTGGGGCCGTCCGGCAAGGACGGAAAGACGATCTGGAGCTTGGCAAGGGGGGGCTGTGGCGCCGTGCCCATGACCGTTTTCATCGGGGGGGATTGGATCGGTACCACCAAGTCCTTGAGGCGTGGATGACGAGCAGCTCTACAACGAGCTCGTGCAAATAGCCAACGAACTCGCCGAGTTGTCGCCTCGGGTCAGGACCATCTGCGTCGAAGCCCAGAAAAGGTCTCCCAGCGACGGCTTGGACGTCCCGGGAGGACTTGCCGGCGTTCACCGGGCCCTATCCAAAGCAGGAAATTCCCTGGCCACTACGGCTGAGGCCGCAGCTATGTTGAGGTTGGCCGTGGACCCGTTCCAGTGGGCGCGTTGTCCGTTCGACGCCGGGCGGAATCAGTTTTCGAGCAGGTTGCTGACGCGGAGCGTCAACTGGGAGCCTGACCCCCGGCTGCGCTAAATGAGGCGCGTTAGCAACTACCCGCGTGCGCCCTTATTCCCTGCATGCAAGAAGTTAAGCGCATAGCTGATCTGCGTAACATTCGGCGCTTTTGGCGACTGCTTGCTGGCAGGATGGCAAACATGACTTCGTCACCAACACTTACTTTCAACGACGGCAACACCATCCCCCAGCTCGGCTACGGGGGGGTGTGGCAAGTTGAAGACGATGTAGCCGAAAAGGTGGTGCGCCAGGCTTTCGAAGCCGGGTTCCGCCACATCGATACCGCCAAGATCTACGGCAACGAGGCAGGCGTCGGCCGTGCCATTGCTTCCTCCGGCCTTTCCACCGAGGAAATCTTCATCACCACCAAACTCTGGAACGCCGACCAGGGCTACGAATCCACCCTCGCTGCCTTCGAGGAGTCCATGGATCGCCTCGGCCTCGAGACGCTGGACCTGTACTTGATCCACTGGCAGCAGCCCAAGCAGGAAAAGTACGTGGACACTTGGAAAGCCCTCATCGAGCTCAAGAAGCGCGGCCGGGTCAAGTCCATCGGCGTCTCCAACTTCACCAAAGAAGGCCTGCAGCACATCATCGATGAGACCGGTGTTGTACCGGCCATCAACCAGGTTGAGCTGCACCCGTTCTTCAACCAGGCCGACCTCCGCGAATTCAACGCTTCCAAGGGCATCCTGACTCAGGCATGGTCCCCCGCTGGGCCAGGGTGGCGAGCTGCTCGAAAGCGCTACCGTGGCTGAGATCGCCGCCAAGCATGATGCCACTCCGGCGCAGATCATCATCGCCTGGCACCTGGCTATCGGCAACGTCGTAATCCCCAAGTCCGTCACGGAGTCCCGCATCCAGGAGAACTTCGCAGCGCTCAACGTGACACTGGACGCCACCGACGTCGAGGCCATCAACGGCTTGGACCGCGGCGCTGAAGGCCGCATCGGTCCGGACCCGGCAGTCTCCGACTTCGCATAACCCCCCGAGTTTTACCGCGGTGCCCCCGTCCCCCCTTGGGGGGGGCGGGCACCTGCCTTTAACGCTCGACGACGCCACTCGCCTCGGCGGGGCAGCGCAACGTCGCTCCAAGCGGAGGAGCCGCGAACTTATTTCACCATTCAGGGTCCAAACAATTGCGGTCGTCCTAGGATGGGCCATGGGGGATATGGAAGGTCTTTTTGACGGGCCTGCATCCGGGCTGCCTGCATCACTTTCCTCCAAGACTGCGCTGTACCGGCCAGCGCCGGAGGACGAGGCTCCGGTCAAGCACCTGGCCGGTTACGCGCCGTTCATGGTGTTCTGCCAAAGCAGCGGCGTTCCCGCAGAGAACCTTGCTATTGACTTAGTCAGCCTGCTCGCCTTCTTGCGAACCAACGTCGACCTAATCTTGCGCGACCCCCAAGCTACGCGATGCTGCCACCATTTTCGTCGGGAACGTCATTGTGTCGATGCGCCCGGAAGCACACTGGAGGGTCACGGCGGACGGATCCCGCGAAGCCGGTGACCGCGGCACGATGATAACGGTGGACCGCTTGTTCGACGGCTTCGTGATCCAGTACGGGAACCGGTGGGGGCGGTGAGAGCCCACCGGAGGACTCCTACAGCGTGGAAACCGACGTTGAACGCTTCGAAGGCCTCCACAAGGTAGCCAGATCCCTACTTGAGTACTTGGAGAGCGCATACAACGTCGACGTCAGCCTGGATCCTGCCCACGCGATGGAGGTCTCCCTGAACACTGTCGAGGTGATCGCCGTGGCACGCCTGACACCGCGCGACCCTCTAGCGGCGCCATTGACGTTCGTCTGGACAAGTTTCCCGGGGGGATCCACGCCGGCTCAGCTCGCCGCCGCGGAGGAACGACTCAAAGCAGTACAAAATGGCTGGAGCCATGGCCGCCAAGGAAGACCCGGAGTGCCCGCGACTGACTGATCGTGAGGACCCGATGTGGGGGGGGAGCAGTTGTGAAAGTCGTGCTTTATGTTGTGTGGGCGCTATTCGTGCTCGCCGTTATATGGACGCTTTTCAGCGCCATCAGGGAGATGAAACGCAGGGAGACGTTGGTCTCCAGGTGGCCCAAAGTCCTCGCGACTGTGACTGGAAACCGCTCCGGCTGGACCAATGGTGGGGGAAACTCCACCCGCAACCGCCGTTTCCGGCCGTATTACCAGTTCAGCGACTCCTGCGGTGTTGTCTACGGGGGAGAATCTGATGTCTCAACGGTGAACGAAACCCTACCCGGCTCACCGCTGGCCGTGGCCTACAACCCTGCAGACCCACAAGAGTCCTACCAAGTCGTCAGCCAGTCCAAAATGCTGGTTGGCTGCCTGCTTCCCGTCTTCATGGCCTTCGCCGCGGGCTCATTGTGGTTCATCGGGATACTCCCCGTGGGATGACAGGCAGCAAACAAAAGCCCCGCTGGTTCAACGAACCAGCGGGGGCTTTTTCTCCGAGCTTCCTATCAGAATCGAACTGATGACCTTTTCATTACGAGTGAAACGCTCTACCGACTGAGCTAAGGAAGCACTGCGTTCATCACCGGTTTCCCGGGCGATCACGCAAGACATAACTGTAATAGAGGCACCGCACCCGGGTCAAAACGAAGGCAGTGGCGGCCGTTGCGGGGATGTTCACCCGCGCGTCGGACCGGGTTCAGGCAGTGGTTTCCCGGCAGCCGGAAGCTGGGGGAATCAACTGTGGTGAGATCCGTCCGCCATGCATACAAGCGAAGTCGCGTAACAAGCCGAAGGAGCCGCTCCATGACCGGGGGACGCATTGAACGGGGATGAAATTAGCAGGGACGACAGCCATGCACCGAACCGGCTGAGGCTAGCCGTCGTGGACATGGTGGGCACCACCATCACCGATGATGGCCGCACAGAGCGGGCCATGTCCAAGGCACTTGTGGAGCACGGCATCGAACCGGGTAGCACCCGGTTCGAGAGCATGCTCGGCTATGCCCGGGACACCATGGGCTTCTCGAAATTGACTGTCTTCAGCCACCTCTTCGAGGACCTCGCTGTGGCCGAAAGCGCAAACAAAATCTTCGAAAAAACCTATGACGAGCTTATTGAGGACGGCGGTGTACGCGCCATTGCCGGGGGGGCGGAGGACGCAATTCTGTGGATGCGTGAGTCCGGCATGCAGATTTGCCTGGCCACGGGATTCGGCCGCCACACGCAAAACATGGTGCTGGAATCGCTCGGGTGGATGGGCCTGGCGGACCTTAGCCTCTGCCCGGCCGATGCCGGGCGTGGACGTCCGTACCCGGACATGATCCTGACAGCCGTGCTGGCACTGGACCTCGATGACGTGCGGGAGGTGGCAGTGGTGGGCGATACCAGCTCGGACATGCTTTCGGGCGTTCGTTCCGGAGCGTCCCTCGTGGCGGGCGTCCTGACCGGCTCGCACTCGGAGGCGACGCTACGCGCGGCCGGAGCCACCGTCGTCGTGGACTCCATCAAGCAGCTCCCGCTCCTGGTGGAGAAGCGGGAAGCCAGGCACCTCTAGCATGTGAGGCCGTCCTGCGGCAGCTTTCCGTCTACGAAGTAGTCGTCGACGGCGGTGCTGACGCACGAGTTCGCGCGGCCGTAGGCGGTGTGCCCCTCACCTTCCACGTGACGAGGGAAGCATTCTCAAGCTGCTTGCGCAGCGACTGGGACCACTCGAGCGGGGTGGCAGGATCACCAGTGGTGCCCACCACCACGATGGGCGCAGATCCGTTGTATTCCACCGGTGCCGGCGTGCGGGTGCTGGCGTAGGGCCAATCCTTGCAGGTGACACCGCCGTAGGCGAAGAACGCACCGAATGTGGGGGGAGTCCTGCAAAAGGCGGACTTCCTCCGCCCGCATGCCGGCAGTGTCCGTAACCATCGGATAGTCCAGGCAGTTGATGGCCTGGAACGCGAAAGCGGAGTTGGAGCTGTATGTGCCGTTGGGGTCGCGGTCTGCACCCAAGTCCGCAAGCCGCATCATCTGGGAGACGTCACCGGAGAAGGCGCTCTCCAGGGCCTGGGTCAGGGCCGGCCAGCTTTGATCGTTGTAGAGGGGGGGCAGAATGAGGCCGTTGACGAAGTCGTTGGCCGTCACCAAACGCCCGTCCTTGGCGGTTTGGGGATTCTGGTCAACGGCGTTGATGAGATCACGGATTTCCTGAACACCGTTGTCCACGGATCCGCTCAAAGGACACTGTTGTTGTCCCTGGCAGCTGGCCACATAAGTGCGGAGGGCCCTTTCGAAGGCGCGTGCCTGACCGGCTGTCAGTTCCTCGTTGCTGTTGGCTGGATCCACGGCGCCGTCAAGGACCACGCGGCCCACGTTGTCCGGGAAGAGCGAAGCGTAGGTGGATCCGAGGAACGTGCCGTAGGAGAAGCCAAGTAGTTGAGTTTGGCATCGTTCGCCACGGCGCGCAGGATGTCCAGGTCCTTGGCGGCGCTCACGGTATCGATATGGCCCAAGACATCACCGGTCTGCTGGGCGCACTGCTCAGCGAAAGCTTTGTTAAAGGCAAGTGCGGCAGCCAGTCCTTCGTCGGTGTTCTTGCGGAACACTTTTTCGCGCGCGGCGTCACGTTCCGCGTCGGTCATGCAGGTCACAGGAGCGGAGCGGCCCACGCCCCCCCGGGGATCAAAACCGACCACATCGTAGTTTGCCCGCAGCTTCTCGGTGAAGTGGGTGTTGCCGGCATCCTTGATGAAATCGACGCCGGAACCACCAGGTCCGCCGGGGGGGTTGACCAGGATGGACCCTTGCTTGTTCCCGGTGCTGGGCAACTTGATGACGGAAAGCGTGATGTCCCCCGGAAGCCGGATTAGCGTAGTCCTTAGGCACCTGGACCTTGCCGCAGTGGTAGCCATCCTCGCACGAGTTCCACTCCACCGATTGCGAGTAGAACTTTTCCAAGCCTTCAGGAGCTGAGGCAGCGATGGACGGATCAACCGTGCTGGTGGAGGGCTTGGCCGTTGGGGTTGGCAGGAACGGAAGGGTGCAGGCGCTGAGTACCAGCATGGAAGCAAGGGCAACGCATAGCGCCGCAAACCCGCGGCGGGGGGGCCCACGCCCCGCAACACCCCGGCTTGCCGAACCACCACCCGCATCAAGCTGGGCAGACCGGTCCCTTGAAGGGGGGGTACCGGCGGACCGGCGGGGGGGTGCGGACTTCATGCATTCTCCTATTGCTGGATGAGGCTCGTGGCCATGGACTCGACCGCCAATAGCGGCGCCACGTTGGTGGTGGTGATTCGGACACGGGCCTTGTTGATGGCGTCCATCCGGGCCAGGGTGGTTTCCGGCGTTGAATGGCCCGCGAATTCTTCCAGTTCGCTCTTGAGTTCAACGTTGACCAGTTCCACTGCGTTCCCCCCCAATTGGATGATCAGGACGTCCCGGTAAAAGGACAGCAGATCCGTCAGCGTGCGGTCCAACGAGTCAGTGATGGAGCGCTTGGCGCGCCGTTTCTGGTCGTCCTCAAGTTGCTTGACCTGGCTACGCATGGACGGTGGGAGGGTGCCGGATTCGGGAGCACCCAGGCTCGCCAGGAGCGCGATCTTCTCTGCGGCGTCGCGTTCGTCGTTGGAGCTGTTGGCTTCTTCGGTGGCGATCTTGACCAACTTTTCGGCCATCATCACGGCAGCGGTGACGCCTCGCAGGCCAAGCGGGATACGAACGGTATCCATCCGACGTTGCCGCGCATCGGCGTCGCGGGCCAAGCGCCTGGCAATCCCTATATGGCTTTGCGCGGCCCGCGCCGCACGGTCCGCGAGTTGGCGTTCGACGCCGTCGCGCCTCACCAAAAGGTCAGCGACGTCGGAAGCTGGCGGCAGTCGCAGGCTCACGGGACGGCATCGCGAACGGATGGTGACCAGGACGTCGGCGGGGGAGGGCGCACACAGCATCCAGATAGTCCTGGGAGTGGGTTCCTCGATGGCTTTCAGCAGAACGTTGGTGGTGCGCTCGGCCATGCGGTCAGCGTCCTCCACCACGATGATCCGCCACCGTCCCGTGGCTGGCCGGTCGCCTGCTTTGGACACGAGTTCGCGGGCTTCGTCGATGGTGATGGTGACCTTTTCGGTGCGCACGAACGTCACATCCGAGTGCGTCTCACCGAGGATCGTGTGGCATGCCGCGCAGTCGCCGCAGCCACGCATGGTGACGTCGTCCTGCTCGCAGTTCAACGCGGCGGCGAAGGCCTTGGCAGCGTTCGAACGGCCGGATCCCGGCGGGCCGGTGAACAGCCATGCATGGGTAAGCCCGGTCTCACCTTGCGCAGCCTGCTTGAGTTGGGCAACGACGGGTGCTTGCCCTTGGAGGTCGTCCCAGACGCTCACGGGCGGTCGCCAGAAACGGTTTCGCTTTCCAACGACGCGGAATCGGCAGGCACGCCGTTGTCAACGATCAGCGACTCCACCCGCTCCAAAATCCGGGCGGCCAACGTTTCAATGTCGGCCTTGGCGGGCAGGACCAGGTAGCTGGTCGGTGAAGCTGCTGCAAGGTCCAGGAAAGCGTGCCGGATGGCGGAATGGAACTCGTCAGGCTCAGACTCCAGCCTGTCCTCGGTGGCGTCCCCTGCGGTGCGGCGTTGGCGGCCATCGGAGGGGGGGTCGACGTCGAGCAGTACCGTCAGGTCCGGATGCAGGCCTTCGGTGGCCCATTCGTTGAGTGACAAAACGCCCTCGGCGCCGAGGCCGCGGCCAGCACCCTGATAGGCAACGGACGAATCAATGTAGCGGTCCGTAATGACAACGGTTCCGTCGGCCAGTGCTGGACGAATCACCTGGCTGGCATGGGCTGCGCGGGCGGCCGCGAACATGAGGCTTCGGTGCGGGGGGGATCGATGGTGCCGTGCCCGTGGTCCAGGACAAGCGAACGCAGTTTCTCTCCGATGGGGGGGGTGCCGCCTGGCTCGCGGGTGCGCAGCACGGAAAGCCCCCGTGACTCGAGGGCGTCCGAGAGCCGGGCTGCCTGCGTGGACTTGCCCGCTCCGTCTCCGCCTTCAAAGGCGATGAAAAGGCCTGCTCTTAATACTCACTCGACTAGCCTACCGATCACCGGCATACGAGACGCCTTTTATCCACAGCATTGCCCACGACTACGCTGAAACCATGAGCCTTTCCGATCAGCACGCCGCCGATTTGTCTCCGGAAACCGTCGTAGTTGCAGCCGGCCGCCCTGACCGCGCCCATGACGAGCCGGTGAATCCTCCCATCGTCCTGTCCTCCACATACTTCGGAACAGGCTCATTAGGCGACGGAGACCGCGGTTACGGGCGCTACGCGAACCCCCACCTGGGATCCCTTCGAGGACGCGCTGGCCAAACTGGAAGGTGCCACCCTCCCGGGCCTGCTCTATGCCTCCGGCCTGGCAGCGGTCAGCTCAGCGTTGTCACTTGTTCCTGCCGGCGGTGTGGTGGTGATGCCCTCGCACAGTTACGCAGGTTCCCTGGTCATGGCCACTGAATTGGCGGAGAAGGGTTTCCTTGAACTTCGCACCGTGGACATCACGGATACGGACGCAGTGAAGGCGCTCATCAGCCTGAAAACGGCAAGAACGCGGACCTGCTCTGGCTGGAAAGCCCCACCAACCCGATGCTCGGCATCGCCGACGTCCGCGCGCTCACTGAGGCCGCGCACGCAGTTGGCGCAATCGTGGTCACGGACAATACCTTCTCCACGCCCTTGGTGCAGCAGCCCCTCAGCCTGGGTTCCGACGTCGTGCTTCACTCCGTGACCAAGTACCTGGCCGGGCATTCGGACGTTGTCCTTGGTGCGTTGGTGACGTCCAATCCGGAACTGCGCGCCACCCTGCTACACCACCGGATCATCCACGGGGGTATCGCCGGACCCTTTGAGGCCTGGCTGGCACTGCGCGGCCTCCGTACCTTGGCGCTGCGGATCGAGCGTTCCCAAGCCTCCGCATCAACTCGCCGAACGTCTCAGCAGCCACCCCCCCCGCGTGGAAGCCATCCGGTTCCCCGGCCTCCCGACGGACCCGGGCCATCAACGTGCAAAGGAGCAGATGAAGGGTTTCGGTTCCATTCTCTGTATCCAAATCGCCGGCGACGATCAACGCAGCGGTGCCGAAGCCGCAGACGAATTGGTTCGCGCATTGCAGCTCTGGCTTCCGGCGACGTCCCTGGGCGGGGTCGAATCGCTGATTGAACGCCGACGCCGGCACACGGCCGAGCCGCTCAGCGTTCCGGAGAATCTGGTCCGGTTGAGTGTCGGGATCGAGAACGTGGAGGACCTCTGGTCCGACCTTGAGCAAGCGCTGAAGTCGCTGGACGGTTAGGCTGGAGAGCGTGGACGGAAAATTCTTGATCGCGATTGTCACCAACGCGGTGTACTTCATCCTTGGCTTGGTTGCCCTTGCCTTGGAACTGTGGGCCTTCGCGGACTGCCTGCGCCATAAGCCGACGCTCTTCGTGGCGGCTTCCAAGCGCACCAAGACCTTCTGGCTTGCCCTCACCGGAGTGGCGCTTGCGATCGGCGCCCTGACCGTCCTCACCGGCGGCAGCGGCCTGGGGTTGTTCGGCATTGCTGCCGTCACCGCCGCTTGTGTCTACCTTGCCGATGTCCGTCCCGCCGTGCGTGAGGCCGGCAGTGGCGGCAACCGAAATGTCGGTCCGTACGGCCCCCCCTGGTAAAGGGGCTACTGTAAATCGGCCTTAGCGGGGGCGCTACGGCGTCCCATGCCACGGTAACTTCGCCTAGACGCCACCTTGCCGGACCATCCTGAAGCGGCCATCCGGCGTCGCGCAGTGAACGGCACATGCCCGTCCAGCGTTGCCGGTTTCCGAACGACGCCAAGGGTGCCGCTTCCAGCCACGCCTTATCCATGGCTTGCAGGAACGCGTGGATCGGTTCGCCCGGCACATTTCTGTGAATCAGGGCCTTGGGTAGTCGCTCTGCCACTTCCGACGCAGCTCAAAACTGCCGAACCGCACGGAAAAACTGAGGCTCAACGGGCGCTCCGCATCCAAGGCGACCCACGTGACGCGCCGGCCGATTTCGTCGCAGGTGCCGTCAATGAACAGACCGCCGGGTGCCAGGCGCGACTGCACCAACCGCCAAATCCCGGCGACGTCCGCTTCCTCATATTGCCGCAGCACGTTGAATGCCCGCACCAACACCGGGTCACCGGGTACAGGGACTTCGAAGCCGCCTACATGGAAGCTCAGCCCGGGCCGCTCCAGTGACTTGGCAGTCCTTACGCGCTCCGGTTCGATCTCGATTCCGCAGACCCGGACATCCGGCCGCACGGCTTGCAGCCGTTCGAAAAGCTCGACGGCGGTGGTCGGCGAGGCGCCATAGCCAAGGTCCACAACAAGGGGGGGATCGACGGCGGCGCGCAGCGCCATGCTTGGGGGGGTCCCGCCAACCAGCGGTCCAAGCGGCGCATACGATTGGGATTCGTGGTGCCCCCGCGTGATGTTGCCAACCGGCTTTCCGCCCCGACTGCGGGGGGAGAGCCCACCCGTTCCGCTTTTTGCACCACGGCCCCCACTTTATCCCTGCCGGCTTTATCCCTGCCTGCCTCAGACCGCGGGGGGGTCCGTTGCCGGACGTAACGCCGGGCAGGGCACGTAACTGCTCGGCTAGGATAAAAACCATGACTTACAAGCTGATTCTGCTGCGCCATGGCCACAGCGACTGGAACGCCAAGAACCTGTTCACCGGTTGGGTGGACGTAGACCTGAACGATCAAGGCCGCGAAGAAGCAGTCCGCGGTGGAGAGCTCCTGGTGGAGAACCAGATCCTGCCGGACGTCCTTTACACCTCGCTCCTGAAGCGTGCCATCAACACTGCCAACATGGCCCTGGATAAAGCCAACCGCGGCTGGATCCCGGTCAAGCGCGACTGGCGCCTGAACGAACGCCACTACGGCGCGTTGCAGGGCAAGGACAAGGCCCAGACCCTGGCCGAGTTCGGCGAAGACCAGTTCATGGAATGGCGCCGCAGCTACGACACCCCCCCGCCGCCGCCCCTGTCCGACGACAGCGAATTCTCCCAGGCACACGACGTCCGCTACAAGGATCTTGGCGACGCACTGCCGCGCACCGAGTGCCTCAAGGACGTCCTGGTACGCCTGCTCCCTTACTGGGAATCGGACATCAAGGAAGACCTCAAGGCCGGCAAGACCGTCCTGGTCACCGCCACGGCAACTCCCTGCGTGCGCTCGTGAAGCACCTGGACGGCATCAGCGACGACGCCATCGCCGGGCTGAACATCCCCACGGGTATCCCGCTGGTCTATGAACTGGATGAGGACTTCCAGCCCATCAACCCGGGCGGAACCTACCTGGACCCCGACGCAGCAGCGCAGGCCATCCTCGCAGTGGCCAACCAAGGCAAAAAATAAGGCTTCGCGGTTCTTCGCCGGATGCTCGGTCGTTCCTCCCTTAGACGCATTCCGGCCGAAGAACGCGCTGCGCCGCAGTTAAACGACGGCGGCCGGTCACCAATGGTGACCGGCCGCGTCGTAGTTAATTCAGGGCTAGAAGCTTCAGGCTGCCATTCGCCCGTCACCAGGTAGGTGACCTTGCGGGCGACCGAGACGCCGTGGTCGGCGAAGCGCTCGAAGTAGCGGCTTGCAAGGGCAACGTCCACGGTGGTGGAGGGGGGGCTTTCATTCCACTCGGGGGGGAGGCGATGGCCTTGAAGACGCTGAGGTGGAGGTCGTCCACTGCGATGTTGATCTTGAGGATGTCGCGGGCTACCTCAAGATCGCGGGTCTCCAGAAGTTCAATCACCTTGGCGGTGATCTCGATGTCGTGCTGGGCCATGGCTTGAAGGTCTGAGTCAGCGAAGCCGGGATCACGGTGGCCGGGTAGCGCAGGCGCGCCAGCTGGGCAACGTGGCGGGCCAGGTCACCCATGCGTTCCAGAGACGCGCTCATACGCAGCGAACCCACAATCATGCGGAGGTCGCTGGCGACAGGACCCTGCAGGGCAAGGATGTCGATGGCGCGCTCGTCGAGGCTGTTCTGCAGGAAGTCGATCCGGGCATCTGCCGCGATGACGTCCTGGGCAAGGTCCACGTCGGCACCTTCGAAAGACGTAGTGGCCTTCGTGATTGCTTCGTGAACCAGCTTGGAGATCTCGATGAGGTCGTCACCTACCTGGGTGAGCTCCTCCTGAAAAACCTTGCGCACTAAGGCGTCCTTTCCTTGGAAATCCTGTTCCCATGATGGGGGGGTCGGATCTCAAAACCATTGACAGTCCAACCAGTAACTGTGTCAGGGGCCAGTGAACTGTTCGGCTCCTTTAGATGAACGTTAGTTGAACCGTCGGCGTTTGGCGCCGGATCACTGCTTGCCCGTGTTTCCACAGCATAAGCTGGACACGTGGATCCATTGCTCATAGGTGTCGTCGCAGGTCTCGTAGGCCTGTCGTTGGGCGTCTTTGGCATGCTCGCATTCAGGATCAGCGAGCGGCAACGCAGCATCGTGGACCTGGACGTCACTGAGCCCCTGCTTCCTGAGGGCGCGGCGGAAGTACTTGCCGTCGTCGGGCGCGCCTTTGTCGTGGTGGACGCCATCGACGGCGTTGTCCGTGCGAGTCCGGCAGCGTATGCGTATGGTCTGGTGCGTGGCCACACAGTGGTGCACAAGCAACTCCTGGACATGACCGCGAAGGTCCGCCGGGACGGCGTGATCCTGGAGGAACAGTACGAACTCCCGCGTGGCCCGCTGGGCAAGGGCACCATTGTGGTCCAAGTACGGGCAGCCATGCTCGGCTGGGAATACATCGTGCTTCTGGCCGACGACCGCACTGAGATCACCCGTACCGAGGAGATCCGCAACGACTTCGTGGCCAACGTGTCCCACGAACTCAAGACACCCGTCGGCGCCATCTCGCTCCTGGCCGAGGCCTTGGAAGCGTCGCCTGATGACGAGGAAGCCGTACGCAGGTTCGCCAAGCGCATGCACAAGGAGTCCGGCCGGCTGGCGGCCTTGGTCCAGGACATCATCGAACTTTCCCGTCTCCAGGGCGCCAACGTTGCCCAGCAAGGTCACGCGGTGGATATCAATACGGTGATCACCGAGGCCGTGGACCGCTCGCAGCTGCCGGCTGAGAGCAAGAATATCCAGATCGTGGTGGGCGGGCACTCTGACTCGCTGGTTTTCGGCGACCGCGACCTCCTGGTGACAGCCCTCCGCAACCTGATCGACAACGCCATTCGCTATTCACCGGAAAACACGCGTGTAGGTGTCGGCATCCGAACCCGGGAGGCGTCGTCGCCATCTCCGTCACGGACCAAGGTGAGGGACTGACCCCCCCGAGGACCAGGAGCGCGTGTTCGAGCGCTTCTACCGCGTCGACGCGGCACGATCCCGGCATACCGGTGGCACGGGCCTAGGGCTCAGCATCGTCAAGCACGTGGTGTCCAACCATGGCGGCGAGGTGACCGTGTGGTCCCAGCCCGGCCAAGGATCCACCTTCACCATCCGCTTGCCCGAGATGGAAGGACAGGACGACGACGCCGGCCTTCCGGCTTCCGCTGCGGCCGCCTCTTCCGAACTTCCGGCGGCTGCTGCCGCCGTCGAGCCTCATCACGCGATTCAACAACCCCCCCATCACGTGAATCATCAAGGGGGCGCCAGCGGCGCCCAAGAGCAAGGAGCCAGCGCTTGAGCCGGATTTTGATAGTGGAGGACGAAGAGTCCTTCAGCGACCCCCCCTGTCCTATCTCCTGGGCAAAGAGGGTTTTGACGTCGAGGTAGTGGACAACGGCAGCGACGCCTTGGTGGAATTCGACCGGAACGGTGCCGACCTTGTCCTCCTGGACCTGCAGTTGCCGGGAACGCCGGGCACCGAAGTGTGCCGACAACTTCGCCAGCGTTCCAGTGTCCCCGTCATTATGCTGACGGCCAAGGACTCGGAAATCGACAAGGTTGTTGGCTTGGAGCTTGGCGCGGATGACTATGTCACCAAGCCTATTCCTCCCGGGAGCTCGTGGCCCGCGTCCGGGCGGTGCTGCGCCGGCAGGGTGAGCCGGAGGAACTTATTACGTCCACCGTGCAGGCAGGACCGGTCCGCATGGACATCGAACGCCACGTGGTGAGCGTCAACGGTGAGCAGGTTTCGCTGCCGCTCAAGGAGTTCGAACTGCTGGAGATGCTGCTCCGCAACTCCGGCAGGGTACTGACACGCGGACAATTGATCGACCGTGTCTGGGGGTTCGGACTATGTGGGGGGACACCAAGACGCTCGATGTCCACGTGAAGCGGCTTCGCAGCAAGATTGAGCCGGACCCTTCAGTGCCGCGATACCTGGTCACAGTGCGCGGCTTGGGTTACAAGTTCGAGCCGTAAAGCTTTCCTTACCGGCGACGCGCACATTCGTTGGCACCACGGAAAGCGGCTGACGATGCCCGGATTTGGGTGTCGGTAGCCCGGCAGGGTGGCCCGGGCAAATTTGGGTGTCGTCGGGGGGGTCGGCAGCTACACACATAAGGAAGGGTCCCGCCGTGGCGGACCTTCCTTATGTGTATCGCTTGTGGCTTGCTGCCTGCTAGTGGCCGGCGGCCGGAGCTCCGAGGACGTAGCAGTGGAAGTCGACGTCGGCGTTGCCGTCGGGGGGGTCGGCGTGGTGGGCAGGTACTTGGCGTACTCGGGCAGCGTGCCGTCAAGCACCGGAACGTTGACGGTAGCTGAGTCGGAACCGCTGCGGACGGTGATCGGGACCAGGCCACCGGGGGGATGACACCGGCGGTGCTGAGGATCGCTGCATCCGCTGTGTCGTTCAGGAATGTCTCCCCATTGGCCTTGACCGGGATTTCAGTCTGTGCGCCGTTGGCACCACTCACGGTGAGGGTCGCGTCGGTGGCGGAGGTGTTGAATACGGCGCCGATAACGCGGCCGGGCTCGTTCTCGCCCGAGGCAACAATCAGGATGTTGCGCAACTGCAGGGGACCGAGATCAGCTTTGATCCCGTCCGATGCCGAGTACTGGTGGGTAGTCTGCTGGGCGTTGACGAATCCACAGCCGGTGACGGACAGAAGACCGACGCCGATTGCAGCCGCCGCAATTGCCAGCTTGCCGCGCTGGACAGGGTTCATCGCAGTATTGCGCACGACACCTACTCCTCAAGAGTCATTGGAACACTTTTCAGCCATAGCCTATCGGCAAACCCCCCCCGGAAATATGGATTCGGGAAGGCTATGTGGCGCCACCAACGAAGGAGATCTTGCTCGCACATTGCTTGCTCGAAGCATCTTTCCCCCCCGAATACGTCAAGACCTTGGAGGAAGTCGTTTGAGGCCTTATTCCCTTT
This sequence comes from Paenarthrobacter nitroguajacolicus JCM 14115, assembly GCA_001313365.1. The sequence continues at coordinate 5,529 of BBFS01000016.1, read as the reverse complement.
ATTGGCGCGGGAGAAGGCCCTGTCCGATGCCAGTCGTATGCCTTAATCGTGATAGACTAATCTGCGGGAAAGGGGAAAGTCCACATGGTTTTTGAGGTCGGCGAGACAGTAGTTTACCCTCACCACGGTGCAGCAAAAATTGAGGAAATCAAGATGCGCACCATCAAGGGCGAAGAGAAGATGTATCTCAAGCTCAAGGTGGCTCAGGGTGATCTGACCATTGAAGTTCCAGCAGAGAATGTTGACCTTGTTGGGGTCCGGGACGTAGTGGGCAAAGAAGGCTTGGAGCACGTATTTGACGTTCTCCGCGCCGAGTTCACTGAAGAGCCTACCAACTGGTCACGTCGTTACAAGGCGAACCTGGAGAAGCTTGCTTCAGGCGATGTCATCAAGGTGGCAGAGGTCGTTCGCGATCTTTGGCGTCGTGATCACGATCGCGGCCTTTCCGCAGGTGAGAAGCGGATGCTGGCCAAGCGCGGCAGATTCTGATTTCAGAACTGGCCCTGGCTGAGAAGACAGACGAAGAGAAGGCTGCAAGCGTTCTCGACGAGGTCTTGGCTTCCTAAGAATTGAGCCCGGTGGTGCGAAAGCGCCGCCGGGTTTCTTTTTGCCACGAAGTACTCTGGTGTCCATGAGTATTCCTTCCAAGCGCGCCGTCACGGCCGTGATCGTGGTTGCTGCCGGCTCCGGTGAACGCCTCGGTTACGGCATGCCCAAAGCCCAGGTTCCGCTGGGTGGTGAAACCATCCTGATGCATGCCCTCCGTGGGGGGGTGGTTGCATCTGATGTTGCGCGCCAGATCTGCGTCGCCGTGCCCAAGGGGGGGGACACGGCGCTGCGCGAATCAATCTCCGAGTTCACCATTGACCTGGTGGACGGCGGCCCCGAAATTTCGATTGTCGACGGCGGTTCCTCCCGCGCGGATTCCGTCCGGGCTGCCATGGCTGCGTTGGAGGACGGAACCGAACTGGTCCTGGTCCACGACGCCGCACGTGCCCTTACCCCCCCGAGCGGGTTTTCCAGCGCGTCGCCGATGCCCTGGCCTCAGGCGCGAAGGCCGTCATTCCCACCATGCCTGTGGTGGACACCATCAAAACTGTTGCCGAGACGAATGGCTCAGACTCCTCCATCGCCCCCCCGGAAGTTGTCACGGGAACAGCTCCCCCCCGCGAGCAGCTGCGCGCCGTTCAGACCCCCCCGCAAGGTTTCGAACTGGCGGTCCTGCGGAGGGCTCACGAAGCTGCCGGTCTCTTCGACGACAAGCAATCCGCAGCTGTCACCGACGACGCCATGCTGGTGGAGCTCCTCGGGGGTTCCGGTCCATGCTGTCCGCGGGGCCAGCCAGTCGCTGAAGATCACCACGCCATTGGATCTGATCATTGCCGAGGGATTGCTGGAAGGGCCGCTGGGAATTCGTTGGGTGGAAGGCTGATGACTCCTAACCAGAACATGGTGCTTCCACGCACGGGCGTTGGTATCGATGTCCACGCATTTGCTCCCGAAGATGACCCGCAACCGCTGTGGTTGGGCGGGCTTTTCTGGGAAGGCGAACAGGGGCTTTCAGGGCATTCCGACGGCGATTGCGTTGCTCACGCCGCTGCCGACGCACTCTTTTCCGCGTGCGGAATCGGTGACCTGGGCACCCACTTCGGCACTGACCGCCCCCGAGTTCGCAGGTGCCTCAGGGGTCAAGCTCCTTGGCGAAGCGGCACGCATTGTGCGCGCGGCCGGATTCGAGATCGGCAACGTGGCAGTGCAGTTCGTGGCCAACCGTCCCAAGTTCGGTCCGCGCCGGGAAGAATCCCAGAGGGTCCTGAGCGAAGCTGCCGGCGCGCCGATCAGTGTCACGGCAACCACAAGCGACGGCCTCGGCTTCACCGGTCGCGGCGAAGGTATCTCCGCTGTTGCCACGGCCCTGGTGTACCCGGTCTCCGGACACGAGACGACGGCAACGGAGCCCGGTCCCGCAAAAGGTGCGCCACATGGTTAAGCCGCGTGCCGGCGTCGTGCGTTCCGCTATGGTGTCCGCAGGCTTGGCTGCATCGCTCCTGCTGGGCGGCTGCAGCGGGACCCAAACGATGGACGTGACAGCCAGTTGCGAGTTCCTGAACAACGACACCTTCAAGCCGGACGGGAACCAGCAGCAGCAGTCCAAACAGATCGCTGAGCACTACCACGAGATCGCGGGCAAACTCGCTCCGGAGATCGGCAACCCCCCCATCAAAGACATGGCTGCGATCATGGACGAAGCGGCGTCGTCGTCCCTCGGCGCGGCCACCCAGGACCAGCAGGAGAAGCTCAAGGTGCAGTTCAACAAGATCGGCGAATACTGCAAGTAGGCAGGTCACGGCGCGTCATCGGCTAATCTGGAGCGGTGACCCTGCGCTTCTATGACACCGCCTCCGCCGAAGTCCGCGACTTCGTTCCCCTCGAAGACGGCAAGGCCAGCGTGTACTACTGCGGGGCCACCGTCCAAGGAATGCCGCACGTGGGCCACGTCAGGTCGGCCATCGCCTTCGACCAACTGACCCGCTGGCTCGAATTCCGTGGCCTCCGGGTTACGGTGGTGCGCAACGTCACGGACATCGACGACAAGATCCTGGCCAAATCCGCTCAGTCGTTCGGTCCGGACTGGGACGCTGAACCCTCGGCGCGCCAAGCCGAAGAGTGGTGGGCCCTGGCGTACCGCTACGAGCAGGAGTTCGAGAACGCCTACGAATCCCTCGGCGTCCAACGGCCCACTTATGAACCCCGTGCCACCGGCCACATCCCGGAAATGCACGCACTCATCCAGCGCCTCATCGACCGCGGCCATGCCTACCCCCGCACTGGACGATTCCGGCGACGTCTACTTCGACGTCCGTTCCTGGAGCAAGTACGGCTCGCTGACGCGGCAGAATATCGATGACATGCAGGGAGCGCCCGACGCGACCCACGCGGCAAGCGCGACCCTCGCGACTTCGCGCTGTGGAAGGGCTTCAAAGACGGCGAACCCGTCACCGCAAAGTGGGAGTCCCCCCGTGGGGCGCCGGCCGTCCCGGATGGCACCTTGAGTGCTCAGCCATGGTCACCAAGTATTTGGGTCCGCGGTTTGATATCCACGGTGGAGGACTGGATCTTCGCTTCCCGCACCACGAGAACGAGATGGCCCAGTCCCAGGCTGCCGGTGACGAGTTTGCCAACTTCTGGATGCACAACGGCATGGTCACGTACGAGGGCGAAAAGATGTCCAAGTCCATTGGCAACACCGTGAGCCCGGCGGAGATGCTGGAGCTCGCCTCACCGCGAGTGGTTCGCTACTACCTCGGTCAGGCACACTACCGCTCCATCCTGGACTACCGGCCTACCTCGCTGCAGGAGGCTGCAGCCGCCGTCGAGCGCATTGACGGTTTCATTCACAAGGCATCCGCCAAGGTGGGTACGGCCGCCTCGGACGTTTCCCCGCAGGCCAACATGCCCGCTGCGTTCATCGCGGCCATGGATGACGACCTCAACGTGCCCCAGGCCCTCGGCGTGCTGCACGAAACCGTGCGGGCAGGAAACACGGCGTTGGCTGGCGGCGACCTGGAGAGTGCGAAGACCGCTCTCTACAGCGTGCTGTCCATGACCGAAGTTCTAGGCCTGGATTCGGTGAAACGCCCGGAGGCTGTACAAGGCGCGAGCATGCCGCTCTCGAAGTGCTGATCGAAGCCCAACTCGAAGCCCGTGCCGCTGCCAGGGCCAATAAGGACTGGGCAGCATCCGATGCTATCCGCGACACACTCGCCGCGGCCGGCGTCGTCGTCGAAGATGGTGCGGATGGCGCCAGCTGGAGCCTCAAACGCGACTGACGAACCGGCGCGGCGGCGAATTGCATCGGGTCAGTAGACTTGATTCCAGACTTACTCACAAAATCAAGGATGGAATCTCATGGCCAATAATGGTCGCCGGTCGGTCAAGCAGAAGAAGGGCCCCCCCACCACCGGAACCGGTGGCCACGGCCGCAAGGCCCTGGAGGGCAAGGGTCCCACGCCCAAGGCGGAGGAACGCACCTACCACAAGGCATACAAGAACAAGCAGCTGGCTGAGCGCTCGGCTGCCAAGCGCGGAACGGCACCCGTCCCGGTGGCGCAGGCGCCCGCTCCGGTCCCAAGGGCCGTGCCACTGAAGAACTGGTGACGGGCCGTAACTCGGTGGTCGAAGCGCTCCGCGCCGGTATCCCAGCCAAAGCCCTGCACGTCGCCATCCGCATTGAGATGGACGACCGCGTCAAGGAATCCCTCAAACTCGCGGCCGAGCGTGGCATCCCCCCTGCTCGAAACCGGCAAGGCTGAGCTGGACCGCATGACAGAGGACGCCGTCCACCAGGGCCTCGTTCTGCAGATCCCGCCGTACGAATACGAGGACGCTTACGACCTCGCCGAGGAAACCCTCGCCAAGTGGAAGAAGGGGGCACATCTCCAACGCCCCCCCCATCTTCGTTGCCCTGGACGGCATCACCGACCCCCGCAACCTCGGCGCGATCATCCGCTCCGTTTCGGCCTTCAGCGGCCACGGCGTCATCGTGCCTGAGCGTCGTTCCGTCGGCGTCACTGCGTCCGCGTGGAAGACCAGTGCCGGCGCCGCTGTCCGTGTCCCCCCCGTTGCCCGTGCTGCGAACCTCAACAACGCGCTCAAGCAGTTCAAGAACATGGCATCTACGTCCTTGGCTTGGACGGCGACGGCGACGTCTCGCTGCCCGACCTCACCGTTGCCACCGAACCCGTTTGCATTGTGGTCGGTTCCGAAGGCAAGGGCCTCAGCAGGCTGGTCCGCGAGAACTGCGACCAGATCGTCTCGATCCCGATCGACTCCGCCATGGAGTCCCTCAACGCATCCATGGCCGTCGGAATCTCGCTGTACGAAGTGTCGAGGCAGCGCGCTAGCTAGTCCTCTGCAAAGGCGCCGCAAGCGCCATCCTTTTCGCTAAGGCGCCGCAAGCGCCATCCTCCGCGTGCTGCTCCTTCGTCGCTTTGACGCACGCTTCCGGATGGCCCTCGCGGCGCCTTTCGCGTGCTTGAGTTGCACGCTCTCTCACGTCCCGCGGGTTTGCGCCTAACGCTCGCTCACGTCCCGCGGGTTTGAGCCGCACGCTCTGTCACGTCCCGCGTGCTTGCGCCTAGCGCTCGCTCATGTCCCGCGGGTTTGGCCCGGACGTTCTCTCATGTCCTGCGTGCTTGCGGCCGATGCTCTGCCGGATACCTTCAACGCCGGCACGGCGGCCCCCGGATTGGTTGGCCTTCTCCGCTTAGTTGTACTCGTAGAAGCCTCTACTTTTGCTTCACGGCAAAGAAGGCGCTGACCTTTCCTCACGAAACGCCGCACCGTATTTTCTTCTGGGCGTGTTCATACGAAGCGTAATTTCCCCCCCTCACGCTGTCCCAGAAAGCCATACGACCGCACCGTGGAAGGGTTAGGGATGTGATTGAGCGTTGGTTGGAAGGGTTGGGGGATGTGAGCGAGCGTCGGTGGGGGGGAAGGGTTGGGGGGGATGTGATCGAGCGTTGGTTG